>DAIEPN010000095.1 GCA_027348355.1 Chlamydiota bacterium
GATATTAAACGATCGGGGCTTCTCAGAATTTTTGTTTTTAGGAAGAAAACTCAAAAATTTCAATTACGCAACAACGCCCACCCTATTGCAAAAGTTCCATAAATACCTAACTATAATAGTTTTTTACTTGAAAACCCTCCCAAAGCCCTTTTAAATGTGTCATTTACAAGCTCTTTGAAAATCAAATAAAAAAAATAATTTCTACACATAATTTTCAAGCATTATAGAAATGCATATTAAATTGAATTAATATAATTGAATTTAAATATTAAATTATTTATAATTTACATACGTTTAATTATTAAATAATAAGAGGTAATATGAAGGAAGTAAAAAATAATTTTAACCATATCTATAAAGCAGCTCAAACAGCGCTTACAGACCCTAAAAAGGCCTTGGAAATTGCCAAGGAAATCCCTAAAGATGGGGTAAAATGGCGTCTAGTATCAAATATTCTTTTTACAGCAGCTGAGACAGCTAAAAAAGAGAATGATCAAGAGAAATCTTTGAAAGCCTTTACCTGGATCTGCTCTGAGGCCGACAAGATCCCTCTAGCTAAAATAAAAGCTAGCGCTTTTAAGGCAATCCTTCCTACCCTTCCAAAAGACTCAACCCTTGCTAAAGAAGCTGAGAAAAAAGCAGCTCAAAAACCTCTTGCGGGTCCACAAGGAAAACACGATCACCATCACCATCACCATCACCATCACCATCGCCATAGAGATTGTGAAAAATCTTTCAAGTCTAAGCTGTAATAGCTTTTTGAGACTAAAGGCCCTCATTGTGAGCTTTTCACAATGAGGGCCTTCCTTTTTAGAATAAATTATATACTTGGACAAGCAGCACAAAAACTGCCATAGTAAACAAAGAAGCAAGAACCCCTTTTCCCCCAAAAACCTGATAGGGCCCTTCGATACGTTTAGTGTATCTCCCTATCCATACCATCATTACAGGGATGAGCCCGCTTAAAAGGGCATCACCAAATCCTCCAGAAAGCTCCAAGAAAAAAATAAATGCATTTGGATACAGAATGGTAAAAAAAAGCGCTGGGACAACAATCAAGCTTCCTAAAATCCAATAATTAGAGTTTTGCTTTTTGATTTTTAGTGCGTCACTTAAAAAATCGAATAACCCAAGAGCGATCCCTAAGTAAGATGTCACTAAAGTAAAAAATGCGAAATAGTCAGCAAAAATACCGAGTAATGAACTGTCTGTCAAATTGCGAAGAGATTCGATAACAGAAGAACCCCTTTCCAAAGTCTGCGCTAAACCATACTCCCCTTCTACGGGAATTTGTCCAAGAGTAAGATACTGCCAAATTAGATAGATAACAAAAGGAATAGAAGTTCCTAAAATGATCGATTTTCGTATCATTCTAGAGTCTCTATGCAAATACGGGGTCAAACTTGGAACAATCAGCTGATAACTAAAAGTTGTAAAAATGATAGGCATAGCAGTAAAAGAATGCCCCCAGTTCATATGCTGTAAATAGTCCAGACGTATTTCATCTATTCCAACAACAACAAGGGCAATATAAGCTGCAATCATTCCAACAACTAAAATCGCATTGATCCTCCCTATGACACGAGTGCCTAAATAGATCATCGTCCCAAAAATGAGGGTAAATAAAAGACAAGACTCAATTCTCGAAAGAGGAAATCCGCTCAATTTAGCAACAGCTATAGCCACGATTTCTCCCCCTCCAGCATTGTAAGCGATTAAGGAAGCATACCCCATAAAAAGGTACAACACAACAGCCGCAAACTTTCCAAATCTCCCTAGAAGTCGAGAGGCCATTGTCGTGATATGGGCACCTTCTTCCATCCACAGGTTTGCTTCGATTAAAAGAAGACCTGTTAGAGTCATAAAAATCCAGCACGCTGCCATCAAAATAAAAGAGGGGAAAAAACCAGATTGGGCTGTGATCACAGGAAGGGCCAGCATCCCTCCTCCAATGCAAGTGCCCGAAACTAAGAGCGTAGCACCAAAAACTGTACCTTTTTTAACAACATGATGTTGAAACATGAACGCCTTTTTCTATAATTTGATAGAATACAAAACCAAAATACATCTCTAAAACAAACACTGAATTTTTTCTTGAGGTTGACTTGTAATTTCTATTTCCCCTTTCTCTGAAATATACACATCGTATTCGAGTCTGATCCCAAACTCTTTTAGATAAATTCCCGGTTCAATTGTAAAACAAGTTTTTTGTAAAACTGGTCTTTCATCTAGAATCTCTAAGCTGTCAAGACTAGCCCCAGGCCCATGATTGTGTATATAAAGGTTGTGCCCCGTGCGATGAATAAACTGTTCACCATACCCTTTTTCTTGAATGACCCTTCTGCAAACTTCATCGACTTCAAACCCTTTGACAATTTGATTATTTGCAAAACGCATTTTTACAAATTCAGTCGCAGCTTCTTGAGACTCCCGTACAATAGAAAAAATTTCTTCTTGTAATGGACTTGGTTTTTGTGAAGCGACCGCTACAAAGGTAAGATCCGCAAATACAGCACCGCCTACTTTCTTTTTGCACCACATATCAAGAAGAATAAAATCCCCTTTTCGAATTGGGCTGCAATGATCTTTTGTTGGACAGTAGTGTGGGTTACCACTGTTACTATTTACAGCAACAATCGGCTCTCCTTCAGTCATAAATTGATTCTTCTCCATTTCCCTTAGAATCCACTGCTGTAGACAGTATTCATCTATATGACGTCCCTCTTCCAAAGCCATTTTGATTTGTAAAAGAGCCTCTTGGATCAGTTTTTCCAAAAATTTTGCGGCCTCTACATGAGTTTGATACTGGAAAGGACTCAAAAGACATGTAAAATATTGTAAGAAAGGCCCTGAGCTTATGACCTCTACTCCGAGCTCTCGAACCAATTCAACAGTACCTGCATCGACTTTGGAAATGTAAGGGTTCATACCAAGTGGCGAATATTCCATCGCAACCGTTTTCACACCATCGAAAATCTTTTCCAAATTAGACCGTAGACTATGCCAATTCATGTAAACGAGTTTTTCACCTGGTAAGTGATCCATTACATGCGAATCCAGTACATGGATGAGCTGCTTTGGCTCTCCTCCTGCCGGGATCCAATAAAAGAATCGACGTGTTAGATGTGCATGTTTAGGAACACATAAAAAATCATAGAGCAGCTCATTGCTTTTATGAAAATCGTAAATCAACCATCCATCTATATGATGTTCTTTAAGCAACTTTTGAACGTTATGAATTCTATCTAAAATATCCATGGTCTTATCCTTCAGAGTACTATTTTGTATACTAACGATAGACCTCTTCTAGGTCAATGATGTAAACATTGGATGATCGCACAAGCTGCAATCACTCGGAGAACTTGAAATGGTTCGGATAAGATTTGTACTAAAAATGGGACGCAAGATGGATCGCCAATATGAGCGATTGCTTCCAGAATGTGAACTTTGAGATCTCTATCTACAAAAGGATAGGCTTTTTGTAAAACTTCGATAGCAGAGTAATCATTTCCTACAATCGCAAGAACAAGAGCCGCTTGAATGCGAATTTTTTCATCTGGATCTTTTAGTAGATTTTTTATAATGGAAAGAGCTTCTTCTCCACCTT
>DAIEPN010000096.1 GCA_027348355.1 Chlamydiota bacterium
GTAGGCATTCTCCTATGCTACAAAACTCCGAAAAACCGCTCTTCCCTGGATTTGCTCAGCTTAAGGGTATCTCTAAAGAGATTGCTTTTGAAGTCGGAAAAATCGCCCAGCAAGAAGGTTTTGCAGACAAGATAAGCAGTGAGGAGCTCAAAGAGCGTATTAATGCCATTATGTGGACTCCTCACTACGAGAGATAGTTTCTTACTTAACGCTCATAAGATAGAGAATTAACCCACCCCAATCTTTTTTATTACAATGTTTTTTTACATGATCTTCTTGCTCAGTATTGAGACCGAGATGTCTGCAAAACCCAGGCACATATTCCATGAAATTGTTGCTGTTATATTCTTCATCAAGGCGTTGGGCTATCCCATCGCGGCCGCTTAGTTTTCCTGTGAGAAAGCCATCCCATTTAAAACCGTTTTCTTTGATTTTTTTTAAAGCTTTTATTAGTTCATGATCAGTAAAGACAACTCCCAAAAAACGAAGTGGGTGGACAGCATTGATCTTATCACCCTTTTTTTTCATTTCTCCTTGTTTAGGGAGTAGAAGAAGAGGATTGGTATAAGCTACCGTTTCGATGATGCTTGCAATTGTGTGTCTATCACTATCTTTCAGAGTTAAATTTTTAACAAAAGGGTCGGACTGAGTGACTTCAATAGACTCAAAAGTTGGTTTGGCTAAATTTGATTTACTTTTATCAACTCGATAGCCCGGGTTTTCGATGATGGCAATGAGGTTGTCATGAGCCAAAGTAGAAAAAATAGGAACGTGGACTATCACGCTACGGCGGTTATCTTGCAATAGATTGGATGCCATAGAGTTTACTTTGTCCAGGCTAATTTCTTTGAGCAAGGCTAGGGAGCTTAGCAAAAACTTTCTAAGGGAAAGGTCTGGGGATCCAGCTTGCAAAAGATCGTTTCTTAGAGAAAGGATAGTTAACGAATTGGAACTTTCAACATCTTTTTTTATCCTTTCAAGCTCAGTAATGATCTTGGTTTTACAAGAGAGAAATTCGCTCTCCAAAATCGGTTTTTTTAGGTCTTCTTCCTGAGCTAAAAGCTCTTCTACCGTTTCTAACGCATATTGTTGTGGACATGTGGCAGTAATTGAGCAGGTGAAATCAAATTTTTTATTTTGGAAAGAGTGAGAAAGGGAAGCGTAATATTGTGAAGAAGAGGGGAATTTCTGTTTTATGATTGTTTCAATGCATTTAGTAATCCAAAACTGTTTTAGGTCAAAGTTAGTTTCTAAGGATGTTTCTTCTGGGACAAATTGAATAGTAACATAGGCGTTGGTGTCTTCTCCGTGTTGAAGTAATGAAACAGGGGAGCTTGTAGGTTGATCCGTAGCATAGGAAACATCGGAGAAGGCATTCGCTACGAGCCTTTCTATTTCGCTCATGTTAAAATTACCGGTTAGGAGAATTTTGATAGAAGAAGGGTCTTGCGCAGTTTCTAAGAGTTCCTCAGAACAGTTTCTTAAAAAACGATCAATATTCTCAATAGAATCGGCAGGTGCCTGTTTACTTATGAATGGTATCTTATCTTTTAGTACAATGACTTGGACTAAAGCCTCTGAATTCGTTTCACTATACACAATTGTGATGGGACTTTGGAGTGTTCTTTTTTGAACTTTTGTACTTTTGATTAAAGCATCTGATAGCTCTACACCTTGTAGAGAGGCAAAGCTTAAAGATAGAAGGGTTGCTACAATAAAACGAGAGCAGCGCATATATGACTCCGAGTTGTGCTTTTATAAAGGATCAACATGTACCATGATTTCAAAATTTTCTTAAAGCATGAATTTTGCATTGGAAAAGCAACATTACTGTTTTTTTTGATCAATCAGGTAACTGATCATCGAGTCCCATTCTCTACGTTCTGCATATTTTCGAACCCTTTCTTCTTGCGTTGGATTAAGATCTATGTGGCTGCAAAAGTAGGAGAGATAGTCACGGGTATCTGAAAACCTATCTTCTTTAAATCGGTCTGCAAAACCAGGTCTTCCACTACCGGTTCCGTGGACAAATCCTTTCCAACGAAAGGTATCGCCTTTAATTGCATGCATGGCTTTGATTAAATCCTTATCGTTAAACACATATCCTAAGAACCGTAAAGGGTGTACATGATCAATTTTATCGCCTTTTGCGCTTAGCTCTTTTTGTTGGAAGGGTAATTTAAGGAGGCTAGTATAGGCAACTGCTTCTATGAGGCTTACGATGCCTTTTTTATCACTGTCCTTCAAATGCAGGTTTCTAGTAAATGGGTCCGAATAGCTTACCTCAATTGATTCTGAAGTTGCGGTATTATATAAATTTGAGATACTTTTATCGACTCGAAGAGCTGGGTTTTTTGCAACTTCTATGGTTTTTACAATATTACCAATTGAAAGAGAGGAAAATACAGGGGCATTCACAAGCACACTACGTGTGTCATCTTGAAAAAGAGTATTCGCATAGGAGTTGAGCTTCTCTATAGAAATTTCACCTAGGAGCTCGGTCGACGTTGCTAAAAAGTCTTGTAGCGAAATAGAAACGTTACCAGCTTGTAAAAAGTCCATTCGCATAGAGAGGACCTCGCGGGAGTTTGCCTTTTCGACCAGGTCTTTACATTTTTCTATATGCGATAGAATTTGCTTTTTGCTCGATTCGAACTGTTCTTGAGTAAAAGGAGCTCTTTTTATCTCTTCTTGGTGGAGTAAAAGCTGTTCTAGGGTTTCTAAGGCATAATGCTGTGGGCATGTTGCCGTAACGGAGCAGGCAAAAGAAAGTTTATTTTCAGTAAGGGAAGAGGAAAGAGCAGTATAAAACGGAGATGAGGTTGTGAGACCGTTCCAGAAGATTGTTTCGATCTGTTTTGTCATCCAAAACTTCTTTAAGTCATAATAAGTCTCAAGCGAGCTGTTTTCAGGAGTAAATCTAAGTGTAACATAGGCATTTTGATCTTCTCCACTTAGGTGTAGGGAAATTTTCTCTTGGGGTTTTTCTTCATCAAATGTCACTGTAGAAAAAATTTGATCTGCAACATTTTCTAAAGAGTCTATAGTAAAATTACCAGCTACAAAAATCCTGATCGAGGTCGGGTCTTGAGCTGTTTGAGACAGGTCTTCTTCACAGGTTAGAAGAAACTTCTCGATGCTTTCAAGAGAGTCTACTACCTCTTCCTTTTTAAGTAGGACTATATCATTTTTTAATATGGCAATCTGGACTAAGGAAGTGGAACATGTCTGATCTTGAAGGATTGTGATTGGCTTTTGTAAGCCTATTACTTGGATTACTTGGCTTTTTAGCAGGTTGTCCGATAACTCTACACTTTCTGCACAAACACAAAATAAAGACAGTGCAGTAGCTACTAAAAGACTTTTTTGTTGCATATGATACCTCTAGAAAACTATTTCAAAAAGGAAACATATGTAGCATGGCTCATGAATTTTCTCAAAGCAAGAATAGAAAATTTGACAGAACTTTTTGTGAACTATGTAGAGTCAATTAAATTCGGGACTATTTCGAGAGATGCGAATTTTTTTGATAGATCTGTCATTAGAATTTAAAATCTCTAGATCAAAATCATCGTGGTGTAGTTTCCACCCTTTCTTAGGAATAGCCCCTGCGCAGTGAAAGACATAGCCGCCTATCGTATCATAGTCAGGATGCCTAGGAATAAAGATCTCGAGCTCTTTTTCTATGTCGATGATACTCATTTTTGCATCCACGACATATCCTCCTGATGGGAGAGAAGAATAAAGGGTTGCTTCTCCTATATCATGTTCATCGGCGATTTCTCCGACTAGCTCTTCTAATATATCTTCGATCGTAACAATTCCCTCAGTAGATCCATACTCATCCACGACGATGGCCAGGTGAATTTGTTTATTTCGGAACTCTTGGAGCAAATGGGAAATTTTTTTGGTCTCGGGGGTATAAAGGACTGGCTTCATAATTGTTTCAATTGGATTTTTCAGGTTCTTTTGAAGTTCATCATAGGTAGTAGAGCTTCCATAGATAGATAAAATGTCTTTATAAAGGACCACTCCTATTATTTGGTCGAGTGTATCACGATAGACAGGGATCCTACTGTATCCTTCCGAGATGAATTTTTCTGCAGCCGTTTGAATGGTTGTATCAGATGGCAAGCTTAGGATATCGATGCGTGGGACCATGATTTCACGAGCCATACGTTCTTTGAAAACAGCCATGGATAAAATGAGCTTTTGTTCATGTTGATCCAGCTCTGCTGAAATCTCTGATTCATGCAAAATTTCCAAAATTTTATTTTTCATCTGGAGCGCTGAAAGAGAATGTTCCTCTTTGTTTCGACTGAAAAATTCAGAAATTTTTAAAAAAAGAGCTGATAAGGGCGCTAAAACAATAAGAAAACAGGAAATGACGCCAGAGAAAATGCGTATGTATCTGATTGGATAGATAAGTGCTGCAAAGATCATCACGAGTTCGATTACAAATGAAAGTAGAAGTACGGAAACAAGTATGGAAACCCATTCTACCCAGGGCATAGAAAGAGTAGAGCCATTTACTAAAGTGATTTTTTCAGAGAAGAGGTTATAAGAGAGTAAAAGATAGAAACCTGCTATCGCGTAACAAATGCGTAGAACATGTTTTCCTAAGCTCAAGCTAAAATAAAGACCGTCCCACTTCTTTTCTTTGAAGAAGGTTTTGAAAAAATTCTGAAAGAAAAAGAGAAGAGGAAGTCTGGAAAATTCTTGTTCCGAATGCAATCTTCCTAATTTTCGTAGTGCGTAAGCGTAGCCAGAAAAAATGGAGCAAATAAAAAGACTGAAAATCGTAAGTAAAACAGGGATTAGCAAGGAATTCTCCTTATCGATGTAAAAAATTTTATTAAAACATCATTGAGAATATTTTTACAGTTCTTTACGACGCTTTGATTCTAGTTAAAATTGATTGCTGTCAAGAAGGTAAGCAAAGCGGTAACAACTTGAATCTTATGATTTTTCAAAAAAAAATATAAATTTTTTTAAAAACAATTTGTTGCATGTATTTTAATGTAGAATTATTGATTTGTTTTAATAATTTATGATATTTTAAATATTTTAATTAAAATTGCGTGCTTTTTATGCTTAACATGAGATTATCCTAATAAAATTTTGAATGTTATGAACCTATCCTAATAAAATTTTAAATGATATGATTTCT
>DAIEPN010000125.1 GCA_027348355.1 Chlamydiota bacterium
AGCCTTTTCATCTTTAGATAAAGCCTTTCCTTCTTCTGGATTTTTAGCATATTGACTCGCAACTTGTAAACTATGCGTTAGTTGTCTCTGCTCAGATATTGATAAATCATAAAATGGAATCTCATTAAAAAGTTCTTGAATTTTTTCTGGTGTAACCTCTTGATTTTGTATAGATTTGAAAAATTCAGTTAATAAATCCAATTGCTCAGTAGTAAATCTTTTTTCAACATGTCCTGCTCCAAAATTACTTTTCTGCACTTCAATGAAAAGCTTTACTTCGGGAAGTAAATAAAGAAAGGGTAATAATTTCTTACGTTCAGCTAGTGAAAGCGTTGTCCAATCCTTTTTAACAATTTGCATTAATTCATTTATATCTTTTGGGATCACTTTCTGTAGAGAAATAGCGCTTTCGTTATAACTTTTAAGAAATGAATACTCATTTTCTAGTACTTCTTTAAAAACAAGATAGTCCTCTCTCAAACTATTTAACTCAGCAATTGTCTGTGATTGATCAAAAAGATGCTTTACACTCTGTAAAACGTGTAAATCTTGGTCAATTTTATCTATAGAATCAACAACAGCTAAATATTGAAAAATGTTATATTCTTGTGCTTCTTTTGCTTCTTTCTGATCTTCATCGGCAGTTGAAACTAAACGCTCATCTTTGGGATGCAAAAGATAAGGAACAGAGGCTCTAAACGATTTTGTTTCAGAGGTTCTTCCTTTTCTCTCAAATAACTGAACAAGTGGCCTAAAAACCCTAACAAAAACATTACTCACCCTAATTACCCAAGCTGGATAGTCCTTAGTCACCCTTTGGTGAGTAAGGACAGGTATTTTAGGAATTTCTGGTTGACCTTCAGGTCTCTTGCCTATAGATGCCATAATTACGAATAAACCCTAGTTAATGTTGTTTACTTTATTATACATAAATTAAATTAACATTATACACTAAACAGAATAATTATTCAAAATTAACAAAAAAAAATTGTTTTAAATTAATGAACATTTCAAACAATAATTTGTAAATAATTGAACACAAACAAATTACAATTCACGCAAAATATAATTTTTATAACACACTTAATACAAATAGATTAAGAATATGAATTGTTTATCAACTAAGGCAAAACTCTTACTATCAGAGAATTAAAAAAATAATCCTTTATAGAGTAAAAGAGACTTACTTTTCTCTTTCTTGGGACTTAGGAGGTATTTTACATTGAGTCTTTGATGAGAAAATCAGATAGTTTCATATTCTATGGAATTCTTCCGAAGCCATTACATAATGGTTTAATAATTAGCTATTTACGTGAATTAGTAAAAAACAGAAAAAATTATGAAAAGAAAAAGAGCTACTTTAGGATTTTCTCTAAAGTAGCTCTTTTTGTATGAAAATTACAGAGCGAAGTCGAAAGAAATCTCTTCTTCTTGATCCTTATCGACAACGTTTTTCGTCATGCGATCTTTAAACTCAAAGAAACCAGTACCACCAGGGATCATATGACCCATAATGAGATTTGCCTTGAAGTCGAGAAGATAGTCAGTTTTTCCTTCACTTGCTGCATCTGTAAGTACACGTGTTGTCTCTTGGAACGAAGCTGCTGATACAAACGATTCTGTACCTAAAGAAGCCTTGGTAATTCCAAGAAGAACAGGTGCTGCTTGCGCAGGCTTTCCACCTTCTTCCATTACTTTCTTATTAAGGCGATGGAACAGCTTCTTATCCACATCTTCTCCAAAGAGCAGTGTAGTATCACCTGGATCGGTGACACGCACTTTTTGGAGCATCTGACGCACAATAATCTCAATGTGCTTATCGTTAATGTCCACCCCTTGTAGACGATACACTTCCTGCACTTGGTTCACCAGATATTTTTGGAGTTCGCGAACACCGCAAATCTCTAGAATTTCGTGAGGAACAACAAGACCATCTGTAAGTTGTTGTCCTTTCACAACTGGGTCTCCACGTTGAATAATCAAGTGTTTTGTAAGAGGAATGAGATGCTCTTCTTCCATACCTGATTCTTCATCGCGAACAACCACGATACGCTTGTTCTTCTGCACGCCGCGGAAGTCAACAATACCATCTAATTTCGCGATTTCTGCAGCGTCCTTAGGTCTACGAGCTTCCATAAGCTCTGCAACCCTTGGAAGACCACCAGTAATATCCTTTGTCTTGATAGCACCTCTAGGAAGTCTCGCAAGCATCATACCAGCAGTTACATTTTGTCCCTCTTGTACAGAGATAAATGCTCCTGATGGGATCGCATAGGTTCCTACAAGTTCTGTGCAAGCTGAATCAGCATAGATCACGATCTGTGGGTGAAGTTCTCCACGATGCTGTTTCACAACAAGTTCTGTCTGGCCTGTTTGCTTATTCACATCTTTTTGTGTAGAGATTCCTTCTACGAGGTCTTCATATTTCACATATCCAGGACGTTCGCAAATAATTGGAATGTTATGTTGCTCCCAAAGAGCAATCTTTGTTCCCTTTTTAACCTTTTCTCCGTCTTTGAGAAGGATTCTTGTCCCTAGCTCTAAAGTAAATGTTTGAAGAGGTTCGATCGATTTTGTGCTGAGAAGTTTTTTGTATTCTTCCAATGTTCTTCCTTCATCGCGAACGACATGGAGTAGACCATTCTTATTCAGCGCTATCCATATACCTTCTTCGTTCTGCACTGTACGTACATCCATGTAGATCAAAACACCATCATGTTCTGTGAGAATAACAGGACTTACGTTTGCGGACGCAATACCACCCAAGTGGAACGTACGCATCGTGAGCTGAGTTCCCGGTTCCCCGATCGACTGAGCTGCGATAATACCTACTGCTTCGCCAAGACCTACCAGCTTTCCATTTGCTAGGTTAAGACCGTAGCACTTAGCGCAAACCCCTCTCTTTGTCTCACAAGTGAGCGCAGATCGGATTTTTATAGTTTCTATACCAGCATCGTCAATGGCTTCAGCTTCTAAAACAGTAAGCACTGAACCTGCTTTTGCTAAAATCTTAGAACGATCTCCTCGTTGGAAAATATCGTCGCAGATCGTTCTTCCGAAGATACGATCTTTTAAAGGAAGGAGCTCTTCTTGTCCTTGTTTAATCGCCGAAACTTCAATTCCATTGAGTGTACCGCAATCTTCTTCAGTAACAATAACATCCTGGGCTACGTCAACAAGACGTCTTGTCAAGTATCCAGAGTCAGCTGTCTTAAGCGCAGTATCCGCAAGACCTTTACGAGCACCGTGAGAAGAGATGAAGTATTCAAGAACGCTTAAGCCCTCGCGGAAGTTCGCCGTAATGGGCGATTCCATAATTTCTCCAGATGGCTTCGCCATAAGTCCCCGCAGAGCTCCAAGCTGTTTAAGCTGGGATTTGTTACCACGAGCACCTGAGTCGATCATCAAAAAGAGTGGGTTTAGTTCGCGCGTTCTCATTTCGGAAATCAGCTTAAAGAGTTCTTCTGAAAGAACTTCAGAAACCGCTGTCCAAATGCTAATAATCTTCGATTTTCTCTCCCCTTCTGTGATAATACCATCTTCGTATTGTTTTTTTACAATTTCACTACGAGAGTACGCATCTTCAATCACTTTTGCTTTCCCAGAAGGAACACGAACATCGCAAACTCCCATTGAAAGAGCTGCTTTCGTAGCTTCTGCAAAACCAATATTCTTTAGGTTATCAAGAAACTTAACTGTTGCCTCAAGACCTACTTTTTTGTACGTCTCCAAAACAAGCTCGCCCATCTTCTTTTTACGTAAAGAGTAGTTTTGGAATCCAAGTTCCTTTGGAACAATCGTATTAAAAATCACTCTTCCAGGAGTTGTCTCAATGATCCCCGTATCGAGGCGTAGCTTAATTCTTTCATGAATATGTAAACCTCTACCGAGCTCATCACGTCTTTCTCCTTCAACAGAAGCTTTTTCGTATAAGTTGTAGCTTCCTCCGGCACTCATCGCTAAAAGAACCTCTTCCATACTTCCGAAAATCTTGATCTTCTTACCATGATCTTCTGGATTGTATGTAGGATCATACATCAGATAGTAGAGGCCAAGAATCATATCTTGTGATGGAACAGCTACCGGTTTTCCAGAAGATGGCAAGAAGATATTATCTGGAGCCATCATAAGGATCTTTGCTTCGAGCTGCGCCTCAAAAGAAAGAGGGACGTGAACGGCCATTTGGTCACCGTCAAAGTCCGCGTTGAATGCTGTACAAACAAGAGGATGGATCCGGATCGCCTTTCCTTCGATCAGAACAGGTTCAAACGCTTGAATCCCCAGGCGGTGGAGCGTTGGAGCACGGTTTAATAAGACCGGATGTCCTTTAATGATCTCATCGAGTACGTCCCAAACTACAGGCTCTTGCTTTTGTATCATCTTCTTTGCAGAACGGATTGTATAAACATGACCTAGGTCTTTTAAACGCTTTACAATGAAAGGTTCGAAAAGCTCTAACGCCATCTGCTTCGGAAGACCACACTGATTAAATTTAAGT
>DAIEPN010000130.1 GCA_027348355.1 Chlamydiota bacterium
GATATGCTATGGACGCGTTAGCTATGGCCCTTCATTGTATTTGGACAACAGATACTTTTGAGGCTGCAGTTCATAAAGCTGTATATCGAGGAGGAGATGCAGATACTATTGGTACAATTACAGGGCAAATTGCGGGAGCGATCTATGGGGCATGTGCAATCCCAAAAGATTGGATTGATGCAGTACAGCAATGGGATCGAGGAGGAGAATTGGCTGGGACAGGAATTCTCCTTAACCATCTTAGCGGTAAAAAGTAAAAATTTTTTAAAAGATTTCATTTAACCCTGTAAGCCAGACTTAGAGGGTATTTTTTTCTAAAAATTTAGGACTTAAATTTGGTTTCCGCTAAAATGGCTTACCCAACCCCTAGGCCTTTATGTTTCTTATTGCTATCAAAATGCTGGTTCGTGATCGAGCAAAATATTTGATGCTGGTCAGCGCTCTTTCCTTTGCGTCCCTACTCATGACACAGCAATGTGGAATTTTTACAGGTCTCATGCGGTGGACAACGGCAACATTATTAAATACAAACATTCCTGTTTGGGTAGTTGATCCAAACGTTGAACAAGTCAACGAAGTAAAGCCTATGAGGGATACCGATCTTGCAAGAGTGAGATCTGTATCCGGAATTAGCTGGGCCCTTCCTTTTTATTTCAGTATTCAGCAAGCAAGACTTTATAATGGGAAATTCAAATCGATCCAATTACATGGGGTGGATTCTGCGACTTTGATTGGAGCTCCTTCTAGGATGGTAAAAGGAAAAATTGAAGATTTATGGAAATCAGATGCAGTCATTATTGATGAGGTGGGTCTTGAAAAGCTTAACAAAGACAGCAGCAAGAAACTAGATGTAGGTGATACTTTTGATATCAATGATCATGAAGCGAGAATAGTGGGAATTTGTAAGGCAGAACAGTCGTTTTTTGGTTATCCATTTGTATATACCACTTACGATAGTGCGATAGCCTTTACTCCGAAAACAAGAAGAAACCTTTCCTATGTTCTTGTACAACCGATGCCAGGTGTAGATCACAAGATACTAGTCAATCGAATTGAGTCAGAAACAGGGCTTAGGGCATATACTGAAGAAGATTTTTTTTGGAGTACTATCCGCTGGTTTTTTAAGAATACGGGGATTCCTATTTCTTTTGGTACAACGATCATACTGGGTTTTATCGTTGGGATTGCAGTATCAGGTCAAACATTTTACTCTTTTATTTTAGAAAATTTAGGAAATCTAGGTGCTTTAAAGGCGATGGGTGCGAGTAACTCGCTTCTTAGAAAAATGCTTCTTTTACAAGCTTTTTTAGTGGGCCTAATTGGATACGGCATTGGAGTTGGACTTGCAAGCGCTTTTGGTTTTATGGCCTTAAAAAAGGCGCAGCCTCCGTTTTTTCTTCCCTATCAAATTCCCTTGTTTACTCTTGGAGTGATCCTTTTCATTTGTGCTTTTTCTGCTTTTTTAGGTATTCGCAAAATTAGCAAATTAGAAGCCGCAGAGGTGTTCCGTGCCTGAAGGAAAACCGATTGCTGTACATGTTAGAGACATATCCAAAAGTTTTAAAGAAGGAAGAAATGTAGTCCATGCCCTGATCGATGTGAATTTCGATGCTAGAAAGGGCGAGTTGCTTATGATTGTAGGTCCTTCGGGCTGCGGTAAAACAACGCTTCTCAGCGTAATAGCAGGCACTCTGCGTTTTGATAAGGGGGAAGTTGATGTATTTGGTCACGCTCTACATAACATGAAAGATGAGGAGATTACGGAGTTTAGAAAGAAGCATATAGGTTTTATCTTTCAACAATATCATCTAATTAAATCACTCAATATTTTGGAAAATATCTCTATTCCTCTTATTCTAAATGGAACTCCTAGAAAACTTGCTTTAGAAAAAGCCGAATACATGCTCGAGAGAGTAGGGCTCAAAGGCAGAGGCAAAGATAGGCCTCTTAATTTATCAGG
>DAIEPN010000138.1 GCA_027348355.1 Chlamydiota bacterium
CTTCCTCGTCCCAAATTTCATCGATCTTTTTGACTAATTTTCCATCTGCAATGCCCCAATTGATCTCTCTTAAATCATCTCTTGTTTCCAAAGGTAGGTTAAGCCTTGTGGCAACCAGAGAGGCTGTTTGAATGGCGCGTAAAAGAGGGGAGGAATAAATTGCTGTAATCTTGAGCTTTTCTAGGGTATAAAGAGTTTTAATTTTCTCCGCTACTCTCTCTACTTGGATAGAGCCATTTGTATTGAGTGGAAAATTTGTCTGAGAGCCTGTGTAGGTGTAGGTAGTTTCCTCAGAGGAATTGTTACCAAAAGTCTCTCCATGGCGCATTACAAGGAAAATTGTTTCCTGAGAAGATGGGTTGGACCATGTGATGGGGTCAGACCACGATAAGATAGCCGGAATGAGTAAAGTTGACATGGCTTTTCCTTTGCTATTTTTATGTCTAGGTTGCCATGAGGATATTACAATGATGGTTATTTACTAAGTCATTTTGTCTTTAGGTATCAAAGAAAATCAAACTGCATTTTTATACGTATCACAGAAGTAAAAAATATATTTGAAAATTCGAAAAAAGGATTTGGATAAAATTCTAGCGATTCACGTAAAATACACAAGGCATTTTGAATTCTAAATTTTATAGGATCTATGAACGAGTCACGTCTTTCTTTTTACTCATTGAGCATATTTTTCACTTTGGTGGTAGCTTCAGCCACAGCTTATGAATCTAACCTCTATGATAATTGTATCGAATGCGGGGAAAATGCTCTGACATTTATGATGGGCGAAGAAAAGAAACGCACTCGACTTGACTATCTTTGTATTTATGCATTGAAAGAAGTCTCGATGACGGAAAATGAATGCCATGAGATTGATAAAAATTCCCTTAAGAGATCTAAAGAAGTGCAAAGTTCGATTAAAGATTTTACCGAACAGGACCAGAAAAACATTGAGCTGTTTTTGGACCAAGTTGATTTACCCAATATGACAAGATCGTTTATAAAAATGTCCCCGTTTGCAATAGCGAGGTTTTTAAAAATCTCTGCTGCAATCTGCTTTCCAGAAGGGGAAGTACACACGAAGTATTTACAGGTAGTTAGTCGAAAAGATTCTGAAGAAGGTCTTGCCAGACTTTTGCTTGAAAAGATGGCTGATGTGGCTTTGGCCGAGCGCTATGTTGTTATCGATCAGAACCAAGTAGTTTGGGAACCTTTTCGAATGTAAGGTAAAAGATTGACTCATTCGCAAGATCGCACGCTTTCTTTTTTTAAATCTGATATCCATTCTAATCCGAGTATCTTCTGGGTAATTTAGTGATTTACCTTATTTTTCATTTATTTATTTAGAGTTAAGCCTAAGTCGTTATTCTGTTTGCAATTGTAAATTAAATAATTTATTATGCTCAATAATTAGTTTATGTGTAATTTTATGTTATATTATGATAATATTATTCGTAATTTATAATTAACTATTAATTAGTGTTGTTATGAAATTAATATCAGTTTTTTTCAAATTTATAGTGTTTATCCTTTCCGTTTTTAGTTTAAATGGCTCTTATGGAAATATTTTCCAAGTAAGGAGCCTTCGAGAGCTAGAAAAGGATCTCGTACAAGTTGACGATTCGACGCTGATCGTTTTTGATGTAGATGAAGTTCTCATTACTACAGAAGACCATGCATTTCACCAATATGCAAACGAGGCGCTTGGTAAATATGTCCAGAAATTAGCTGGAATGTCTACCTCTAATCACAAACAGGAAGAACTTGAAAAAGTAATGAGTTTAGCACTTGTTTCACCTAAACGAGTTCTTATTGAAGAGGTCGCTCCTGCGTTCATTCGGGATCTTCAGCAAAAAGGTGCAAAGGCAATCGCGCTCACTAGTTTTCCAACGGGAAAATTTGGACTGATTCCTAGTGTAGAAAGTTGGCGTGTAGAGCATCTTCAATCTCTTGACATAGATTTTTCTAAAGCCTTTCCAGAAGTGCGGTATGATACCTTTACCGATATGGCTTTGGCCGGGAAAAAGCCTCCTGTTTATAAAAATGGGGTCCTTTTCTCAAAGGGATATACAAAGGGGGAGGTTCTTTCTACGTTTTTCAAGAAAAACAATTTTTACCCTAAAAAAGTTATTTTCATTGATGACCTTAGGGAAAATTTAGAGAACGTAAAAGAAGAACTGTACAAACTTGGCATTGAATTTGTAGGAGTGCAATACTTAGGAGCTGACTCTTATTTCAAAGAAGTTAACGAGCAGATCCTGCATTATCAGTTTACCCATCTTTTACAAAATAAAGAGTGGCTCAGTGATGCAGAAGTAAGTCAAAAGCTTGCCAAGTTCTAAAATGGGAATAGTTGCTATTCCACCTTGCCAGCATCTTTATTCATTTCTTCAAGTTTTAGATATTTGTAAAAAGCTGTGTGCGCATTGTATGTGGAAATTATAAATCCTTCTGCACCTAGTAAAAAGCCTTTCTTTAGGAGGTAGCTTTTCAAAAAAGTAGCCCAGCTATGAAGAATGGCCTTTCCAAGCCCCCCCTCTTTTTTTTCTTTATTTTGCTGCGCAAATAAAGTGCTATATTGTTGCATTTTTGATAGAAAATCAGAGATTTTTCGGTACGGGTAGTGGTAGAGCGGACTAGTAAGGGTGCGGAGTTGTAATCCAGATGAGAGGACCTTCTCATGAACTTCGTCATCGGTAAATCTTGTAGAGTCCCGGTTATAAAGACGTGTTACTTTATCAGGATACCATCCAGAGCATCCCTTGATCCATTTTCCGCGGAAAAAGTTATGCCTATTAAGAGCGTAGACTGTTTTCGGGTCTAATTGAAGAGAGAAGATTTCAGAAGAGAGCTCCTTTGAGAGGACTTCGTCGCTATCGATGGATAAGATCCAATCATATTTGGCAAGACTGCTTGCTTTGTTATGCGATTTTCCAAACCCTAGAAATTCACTTTCCTTAATCACGACATTCGGAAAGGTTTTCGCAATTTGCATTGTTTTGTCTCTCGATCCAGTATCAAGGAGGAGAACTTCCGAAAAAGAAGACAAAGACTGCAAGGTTTTTTCTATGGTTTCTTCAGCATTTTTTGCAACAATCGTGACGGTAATCATGAAATTGGATAGGATGGGTTTTGATAAATATTTATTTCTTTAAAGACGATTGTAAGGATTTGCATGAAAAAAGCCTACACTTTTGATGATGTTGCATTGGTTCCTCAGTTTAATAATGTGCCTTCTAGAACAGAGCCTTCTTTAGAGACATGGCTTACCAAAAATAAGAAGATCCATATGCCCATTCTATGTGCAAATATGGATACGGCCATTAATGAAAAAATTGCAGATGTTCTTTTGGAGTACAAATCTATTCCGATTTTTCATCGATTTACAGATTTTGCAGTGCAAAAGGCTTGGGTAAAAAAATACGGAGAAAATAGCTTTATCTCTTGCGGCATTCAAAAAATTGATGAGACTAGAACTCTTCTTGACCTCGGAGCCTGTGGGGTATGCATTGATGTAGCACATGGGCACTCAGATAGGATGTTCCATTTTATTCAAGAACTCAAACGCACACATCCAGATAAGGAAGTCATTGCTGGAAATGTTTGCACTGCTATGGCCTATCACGACCTCGTCAATGCCGGCGCAGATGCTGTAAAAGTGGGCGTAGGGCCTGGAGCTGCGTGTACAACTCGGATTATCACAGGATTTGGGGTTCCCCAGTTCACCGCCATTTACGATTGTGCTCAGATCGCAGAAAAACTCCGTGTCCCGCTTATTGCTGATGGGGGGATTCGAACAAGTAGGGATGTAGTTCTTGCTCTTGCAGCGGGGGCTAGCACTGTTATGGTCGGAAAACTTTTTGCGCTCACAACCGAGAGCGCAGCTCCAAAACGGAAATCAGACTCGTCTCCAAAAGGGCTAGAGGCTAAATTTCGTGGACAGGCCAGCGAAGATTTTCAAAATGATTTTTATGGAGGTCTAAAAGAGAAGACAGTTGCGGAAGGAATCGATTTTTGGGCTCCTGTCCAAGAAGATGTAAAAGAACTTATTGAGCGCCTCCTTGGAGGACTTCGTAGCGGTCTTACTTATGGTGGTGCGAGAAATATCAAAGAACTCCAGCGCAAGGCGGAATTTGTTGAAGTTACACCTACCTACATGAAAGAGAGTTTTCCAAGAAAAAATTCTGATTCCTAAAAAATTTCTTATGTTCTGCAGGGGATATACAATTTTCTAGAAAGCTAGTATTTTTTCTATTGGCAAGATATAATCTTCCTCGAAAGTAGGGGGGCTATGATAGCGGAGGGGTTTCTTGGAATAAAAAGAAAATTTTACGAATTTTCTGTAAGTGAGCGTCTTTTTCTCGCTTTTTCCATGATTTGTGGCTTTTGTATCTCTGCGGAGTACGCAGTCATTCGTCCTGTAAGTAGCTCTCTTTTGGTTACATCTTATTCTTCCTCTATCCTTCCTTATGCTTGGCTTTTTACGGTTCCACTTAATTTTGTTCTCGTCTTTTTATATAATAGATACTTGCCGAAAGTAGGCATTTCACGTATGTTTTTCATCATTTCCCTTCTTGTGGTTTTCGGCAATATTTTTGTCGCCCTTTTTGCAAAACAGATACAAATCGTTTCTTTTCTTTTTTATCTTTGGAAAGAAGTTTATGTACTTTTGATGTTCCAGCAGCTTTGGTCTATGATTCACACGACAATTACCACTGACAAGGCTAAATATCTTTATGGTATTTTATTCGGGATCGGGGGAATAGGAGGGGTGCTAGGAAGTCTATTTCCAGGATTCTTTGCTGTAAGCATAGGTTCTGAATCGCTACTTTTTGTAAGCCTTCCTATATACAGCGTTCTACTTGTTTCCTTCTTCCTAGCTTATAAATACAGCAAGATCTCTAAAGGAACCCTATTCCCAGATAAAAAGGGTCTTACTAAAAAAACCTTTTTTGAAGGCTTTCAGCTGATCTCCAAGTCAAAAGTCCTAGCCTATATCCTTTGCACAGTTTTTTTTATGCAGCTTGCCTCTGCTTTACTAGAATTTCAGTTTACCACTTTTTTAGAAAAAAACATCCTGACTAAGGATTTGCGCACCGAATATTGTGGTAAAATTTTTGGGATCGTTAACCTAATTACGACCACATTGCAACTTTTTGGGACTTATCTTATCTTGCGCTTTTTGGGTCTTAAGAAAAGCCATTTCATTGTGCCCATTTTATTAGGATGTAATGCGGTTGGCGTTCTATTTTTTCCTGTTTTTGGAATGGTTTCTTATTCGTATATTATGAGCAAAGCCATGGATTTTTCTGTATTTGGTGTAATTAGGGAAATGCTCTACATTCCTTTGTCCACTGATGAGAAATTTAGGGCTAAAGCCGTGATCGATGTTTTCGTCCACAGGTCCTCTAAGGCTTTTGCATCTTTCTTAGTTTTGTTTTTTCAGGTATTTCTAGCTGCCCAAGCATTGTCCTATGTCGCAATCGGAACATTTCTCATCTTTCTAGCCTGGACTTTTCTAGTTCTTCGTGTGAGTAAACAAGAAAAGGTTTTTGCGTAAATTTTGCTTCATTGACAATATAGGCAATCCTTCTTATTTTGGCTTTAAAGCGAAAAGAACTGAAAAATTGTTATATGGAAATTCCTCCACAGTCACTCTCTCCTGAACAAATCCTCCGAGATCCTCTGCTCAACAAGGGAACAGCTTTTTCTCAATACGAGAGAGATTTATTCCATCTACATGGTTTTTTACCTTACCATGTCTCAACTCTTGAAGAGCAGGTCCTGAGGTCTTATCAGAACTTTACCAAAAGACGTACGGAACTTGGAAAACACATTTTTTTAAGCTCTTTGCAGAATAGAAATGAAGTGCTTTTCTATAAAATGATCGAAACTCGTTTAGAAGAAATGCTTCCTCTTATTTATACT
>DAIEPN010000142.1 GCA_027348355.1 Chlamydiota bacterium
AAGGTTAACCTGCATATCACTGGCTACTTGTGTAATTCCCGGAACCTGTTTGATTTTTCCGATCATAGTCGGTGCATATTTATAAAGAGCTTCTTCATCAAAACTTTGCAAGGTGTACTGATAGTCTCCTCTGGATGCACTGGTACCTGTTTGCAGATCGAGAAGAGGCACGGACTTTAAAAAAACTTGCATTCCTGGAATTTGATACATCTTTGCATATAGATTAGAAATGATGGGAAAGATAGATTCTCTTTGATGGAAGTCCTTAAGACGAATAAAAAGAACGCCCTGACTGTCTACAGGATAGGCACTAATAGAAATGAGAGATTCTACTGATGGTTCATCAAGGATCATCTTTGAGAGATTACTTTGATATTGCTCTGTCTGGAAAGGAGATAATGAGTCATTTCCTTGTGTAAAACCCTGAATGAGTCCGAGATCGTCCGGAGGGAGGAAATCTTTAGGAAGGGCTGAAGCTAAAACTAGAGCAAGTACAATACTTGCAAATCCACCGAAAAGGGTCAATTTTTTATGTTTAATGACTTTGACCAGACACTTATGATAGATGCTTACCATCTTCTCATTCAAATTTTCTGAGAAAAGTTCCAGTTTGTTCTTTTCTTCTCCGTGTTTGACGGTGGAGATAAACCTACTACATAGCATAGGAGTTAAAGAAAGGGAAACAAACCCAGAGATAAGGACGGCCACCATGATGGTGACTGCAAATTCTCTGAAAATAAGTCCAAGGACCCCTCCCATGAAAATCATAGGAATAAAGACGACAGATAGACATAAAGTCATGGAAAGAATAGTAAAGCTGATTTCTTTCGACCCATCAAGGGCTGCTGCGTACCGATCTTCTCCCATTTCTATATGTCTTGCAATGTTTTCTAAAACTACAATGGCATCATCGATCAGAAATCCAACCGAAAGCGTGATCGCAAGTAAAGAGAGAATGTCGATTGTATAGTTGCACACGAACATAATGGCAAAAGTTCCAATAATAGAAAGAGGAAGAGCAAGAGAAGGGATTAAGGCGTTCATCGGTTTGCCCAAATAGACAAATACCACGATCACAACTAGAAAGAAGGCAATGAGTAGAGTGAGCTGTACATCATCGACAGCTTCCTGAATGAACACGGATTTATCAAATACGGAATAGATTTTAAGAGATTTTGGGATTTCCTTTTCAAGAACAGGAAGAAGATGATTAATCTTAGATATGATCTTCATCGTATTGGCATCTGGTTGTTTTTGGATCGCCAAGATCACGGAAGGAGAATTTGTATTGGCATCGAGATAGCGCATGAAAAATTTATCTTGAGAAACGCTATCGATAGCTCTTCCTACATCCTGAATTTTTACATAAGAGCCATCTTGATTATTTTTAATAATGAGAGATTCATACCCTTCGGCTTTGGTAATTTGTCCATCTACATCGATATTAAATTCTTTCGCATCTCCATAGAAAGCTCCTGTGGGTATACTGACGTTCTGGCTTTGAATGAGGTTACCTAGTTGATCAAATCCAATTCCTTTAGCAGCGAGTTTTTGCGGGTCTACTTGTACTCGTACGGCAAATGGGGAGCCATAGGTTACAACCTGAGCTACGCCTTCCACAATATTAAGTCTTTGCCCAATGACAGTATTTGCATAATCGTAGAGTTCTGCTAAGGTAAGAGATTCGGAGGTAATTGCTAGGTATAAAATAGGAGTTGCAGCAGGGTTTATTTTTGTATCG
>DAIEPN010000164.1 GCA_027348355.1 Chlamydiota bacterium
CTACAAGCCATGGGAATAGTTCATTGATCCCAATAAAATCATAGTATTTTTTACCAATCAGGTTTTTCCATTTTGCGCCTTGCTCTAAGTCATCTACCAAAAGAAGGTTGTTAAATCCTTTATCGTTTAGGTAGCGAACGACTCCTGAACCGATAAAACCTGCGGCTCCCGTAATAACAATAAGCTGATCATCATATAGCTTTTTTTTCATATTCACTCTTACAGGTTAGATGTTAAAGGCAATCGTTTATACCATTCATCCGTAGTACGATATATAAAATGTACAGGAAAAAACTGAATTCCGTCCAGCTTTGGCTCTATTTTTTTCTCACTCACGCAGAAAAACGCTGTTCCGCTTCCCGTCATAATGACTTCTGTAAATCCAAGGGATAGCAATTTCTTTTTCAAAAAGGCTAGCTTAGGAAGCAATGTAAAAGCAGAAACTTCAAGATCGTTAAAATAAGAAGGATTTCCACTCGTAAAACTTTTTAGTATCTCTGCAGGATCTCTTTGAGGTAAAAGATCCGGTTTGCAGTTCTTATAGACGGAAGGAGTAGAAAGCCCTTCTACAGGCTTCGCAATCCATAAGCTTTGCTTTTGATATTCAGGTATATCCTCAATAATTTCTCCTCTTCCCCTACAATAAGCTCTTCCAGACGAAAAGAAAAAGGGGCCATCTGAACTGATTTCAGAAGCCCAATCTTTCAATGTCTTTACAGATAGATATGGAGCGTACAGACATCTTAATCCCCACAGGGTTGAGGCTAAGTTACTACTTCCCCCACCAAGCCCTGCTTCGATCGGAATATTTTTTTCTATATGAAAATGCGCAAAAGCTGGAATTCCCGTTTTTTTTCTAAAGAGTTCTGCAGCTTTTATGACTAAATTAGAACTATCTGTAGGAATTCGATGATCAGTGCAAGTGAGCACATCTTCTTCCGCTTTTAGTATATGCAGATAGTCTCCCAGATCGACCGCTTGGAAAAGGGAAGCAATTTCGTGAAATTGATCTTCCCTTTTTCGTAAAACTCGAAAAAAAAGATTGAGTTTTGCCGGAGAAAAAAGGACAAGCCGATCTGCTTGAACGCTGTCATGCAAAGAAGAAGTATCTAGAGTTCTTGTAGAAATTGTCATTTACTCTTCGATTTTTTGCACATCACTTTGTTCAGTTGGGGCTGCAACTTGGTTTTGCACAGGCTGATCACTTACAACTTGCAATGTAAAGGAGGCTGGAACACCTTCATTTAATTTAAGCGCAATTTCAAACGATCCAACTGTTTTAATGGGTTGTGCCAATTGCACATTCTTTCTCTCAAGTTGAATACCTTCCTTTTCCAACAAACGCACAATATCTAAAGAAGATACAGATCCGTACATATGTCCTTCTTGATCCACTTTAACTTCGATCGAAAGAACTTTTCCTTGGATTTGCAGAGCCGCTTTCTCAGATTCTTTTTTATCTTCAATTGCACGTTTTTCTCTTTCTTCTTTGAGTTTAGCTTGCATACGCAGTGTTCTATTGTCTGCTGTAACCGCTTTCTTTTGTGGTAATAAAAAATTTCTTGCATAGCCTGGCTTTACACTCACAACATCACCGCTACGACCTAAATCTTCCACATCTTCTAAAAGTAAAAGTTGATTTCCCATACGTGTCTCCTCACTTGTTTAATTCTCACCAACAAAAGGCAATAAAGCCATATGTCTTGCAATTTTTATAGCTTTAGCCAGCATTTTCTGATGATAAAAAGAAACGCCGGTGATTCTTCTTGGAATAATTTTTCCACGTTCTGTGATAAACTGAGAAAGAGTATCAATATCTTTATAATCGATTTCTTTCACACCTTCAGCAGTAAAAGGACATTGCTTACGTCTTTTAGAAAAACCAGCTTCGACTGGACTTTTTTTATAATTCATATACTCCCCTTATTGAGCTAGCATCTTAAATTCGATTTTATCTAATACTTTTTCTGTTCGTAGCGTTACGAAACGAATCAGATCTTCATTCAAATGATATTCTTTCCAGAGATCAACAATTTTGGAAGTCTCTGCGTTAAAGTAAATCACGTAGTAATATCCTTCGCGTTTCCCGTTAATTTCGTATGCAAGTCTACGTCGACCTTGCTCGTGGATCTTCACAATTTCTCCACCAGTCTCAACGATCCCGGAAGTAATTTTCTCGAGAGCTTTTTGACGCGCATCTTCACTCAAAGTGGCATTCAAAATATACATTCCCTCGTATAAATTTTTTTTCTTTGCTGACATCTTTTTTATTCTCCTAATTTTTTCTCATTCTTGATCTTTTCTGTAGACCTACTGGTAAAAGCATATGTGATCTCTCCTTGAATCCAAAGGGTAAGAAAATTTACCACTTTATCAAAAAGAGGCGGAAAGTTCTCTACCTCGTCCTTAGTAAAATGTCCAAGGACATAATCGGCGAGCTCTCCATGCTCTCTATCTCCAATCCCAATGCGAACTCTTGCATAGTCTTTTGTCCTAACATGGCTCTCTACACTTTTAAGGCCATTATGTCCTCCTACAGTCCCTCGCACTCTAAAACGAAAACTGCCTAAAGGAAGCGCTATGTCGTCACATACAACCAGAATGTCTGCGGCTGGAATCTGGTAATAATCCATGCATTGTCTTACAGAAATCCCACTATGATTCATATACACTGCCGGTATCAGTAAAAGCACTTTTTGTGAATTCACCTTCCCTATCGCTATTTCACTTTGCAAATGGGAAGCTCTCTGAAAAGTAAATCCATACTTTTTCGCAAATGCCTTTAAAGCGAGGACACCCATATTATGCCTCGTATTTTCATAACCTATCCCTGGATTCCCCAGGCCAATGAGTAAGCGGCAGCTAGTTTCTTCTTTCACAATATATTTTAACGTTTTGCAACAACCACAATGACTTCACTTGGGGCTGCTAGGGCTTTAACTCCTTTCGGCAATGTAATATCTGACAAACGCTTAGACTGTCTAATCCCTAAATCTTTAACATCTACAAAGAATTCTGTAGGTAAATCTTTAGGCAAGCATTGTATTTTTACATAACGAGAAATTTGTCTTAAGAAACCACCAAGCTTAATCCCCGTACATTCTGCAGCACCAGTGAAGCGAACCGGCACTTTTACGCTCACAAGAACATCATCATGAAGTCTTTCGAAATCTAGATGGAGAACACGGTACGTAGTAGGATGATACTGGATATCTTTTACAATAGCGCGAAAACTTTTTCCGCCCTTGTTTAATTCGAAGACCGTAGTAGAAAGCATTCCTGGCTGGATCTCTCTAAGCACAGTAGAAAATTCTGTTCCGTTGATGACAATGTTTTCACATTCTGTCCCGGGTGAATAAAGAATAGCGGGGATGTCCCCTTTGCGTCTGACTTCTTTTACATCGCTCTTTTTACGTCCTACGCGTTCAATCACAGTAAGTTTCATTTTTTGTCCCTCTAGCAATTACAAAATAAATTTTATCAATACAAAAGCAAAAGCTTCTATGCTCTGTGTATTTCTAATCAAATAGGCTGGATATGGAAGTAGCTGTCACGATAGAATGTATCGCTTTGCTAAAAAGACTCGCTATCGAAACAATCTGCAATTTAGGATGATGCAGAATATTTTCCGGCATAGCTGTAGTATTACTAACAAATATCTTTTCCATCGCACTTTCTTCCAACGCTTTTTCTAAAAAAAGGCCGTGAGTTATAGCAGCATACATTCTTTTTGCACCTGCATGCTGACACACTTTTGCTGCCTTCTTAAGCGTTCCGCCAGTCGAGCACATATCATCGACAAAAAGAACATCTCTGTTCTTTACATCGCCGATTAAAGCATTTGCCTCGACTTTTTCTGCGCTTACGCGACGCTTATCTACTATTGCGAAGTCCCAACCCAAAACATGCGCAAATTCTCTGGCTAAACGAATGCTTCCAATATCCGGAGTGACTACAACTCCTTCTGTAATTCCAAACTCCTTGACGGCATTCGCAAGTAATGGCCGCGCGTAGAGGTTGTCTACAGGAATATCAAAAAACCCTTGGATTTGCTCTGTATGCAAATCCATAGTAAGCACTCGCGTCGCACCTGCTTTTTCAAGCAAGTTTGCAACAAGTTTCGCTGTTATTGGCACTCTCGGTTTATCCTTACGATCTTGCCTTGCATACCCGAAATAAGGGATGACAGCAATGATCGAACGGGCCGAGGCACGTTTTAAAGCGTCGATAAGAATCAACAATTCCATGAGATAGAAGTTGGGACATCGTGCGATACTTTGCAGAACGAATACATCCCTTCCACGGACATTCTCTAAAATTTGAACGCCTATCTCTTTATCTGGAAATGTCTCAATGAGCACTTTCCCTAGTGGAATCCCAAGTAAACTCGCAACTTCTTGTCCTAAATTTTCATGGGAGCTCCCAGAAAACAGCATAAAGTTTCGATTAGCTTGCATGGGGGTAACCACTTAAGATCGCATCTCAATTAATTATTGGGGTGGAAGGATTCGAACCTCCGCGTGGCGGTACCAAAAACCGCTGCCTTACCGCTTGGCGACACCCCAGCGTTTTACAAACAGGAATATACTAATCTTCAAGTAGATTTTATTGCAACAGCCTTCTAAGGGTTCGTTTTTTTTGTTGTACTTTCAAACATTTTTTGAAGATAATCGCAAAAAACTCTACGAAGTAAAAATATGCATATTATACACGTCTCTTCAGAAATCGCCCCTATTGCCAAAGTAGGAGGACTCGGTGACGTCGTCTATGGACTTTGTAAAGAGCTAGTAAGAAGCAATCATGAAATTGAAATTATTCTTCCTAAGTATGATTGTATAGATCTTTCCCATGTGCAAAACCTGCAAATTGAAAAAAAAGAACTCACCCCTCTTACAATCACCTGGTCCCTACGTTATGAAAATCTGAAGATTATTTTATTAGAGCCGAAAGAGGTAAACCATTTCTTTAATCGAGGAACCATTTATGGACTTCCTGATGACATTGACAGGTTTTTGTTTTTCAGCAATGCGGTCTTAGAGTACCTTCTTCACACAAAAAAAAAGCCAGACATTTTGCACCTGCACGATTGGCCGACTGCGTTTATAGCGCCTCTATATAAAGAAAAATATAAAAACTTAGGAGTTTGCATAAAAGGCATAGTCCTAACAATCCACAATATGGAACACCAAGGAAAGTGCTCAAGCACAAATTTAGAAAAAATTGTTTCCGATCCAAAATATTACTTAACACCAAGCAAGCTGCAAGATCCTTTTAACCCCAACTTATTCAATCTTCTAAAAGGAGGGATTGAGTATGCAGACTTTATTACAACAGTTTCCCCAACCTATGAAAAAGAGGCTAAAACACCGCAAGGGGGCAAAGGACTTGACGACAGACTTAGATACCATGAAAAAAAGTTTTGCGGGATTCTCAATGGAATCGATACCAGCTACTGGAATCCGGAAAAGGACAATAAACTAACCCACCACTACTCGACCGAATGCATCTTATCTAAAAGAAAGTTCGACAAGGTGCTCGAAGGGAAAAAGGGGAATCGTAAACACCTACTTTCCACTTTAGGAATGTCGGAAAGCACAGCCCCACTCGTAACGACGGTCACTAGGCTTGTTCCTCAGAAGGCTCCGGAGCTCATCATACATTCGATTGAAAAAGCTATAAAAAATGATGGACAGTATATTCTTCTAGGATCTACAAACGATCCGGCCATACAAAATAAATTTTTAGAGCTAAAAAAATTCTACTCTAACAATAAAAATGTAGCTATTTTACTCAATCAAAATGAAACAATCGCGCATCTCATCTATGCTGCAGCGGATATTTTTGTGATTCCTTCTTTATTC
>DAIEPN010000194.1 GCA_027348355.1 Chlamydiota bacterium
AAAAGCCAAAACTTTTTCCGAGGGGTTTTAAAGGGAAGTTTCTCTAAAGAGAAAATATGTCTTGCAATTTCTCTTGATGTAACTAAAAAATGAAAATGCTCTTCTAGAATAAACCCTTGCTTTGCAATCTTATCAATCTCTTTACCTGCTAATTGGGTAGAGTTTGACAATATTCCTACCACTTTTCCACTTTTTACTAGTCTATGCATTGCTTCTTTCGAGCCTGGTATGGCTCCAAAATTATTTCCTCCCCAGAAAACTCCGTAGGCATCGAGTAGGATCCCTTTGAAGGATTTTGGAATGTTTTCAATACTTGGAAACACTTGAATATCGCTCATTCGATTACTCTTTTTATGAAAAATTTTAGGAAATACATCTTAAGGTATAAAAGCAATACAAGCGATCTCAACGAGCACATCTAAAGGGAGTTTTCCAACTTGCATGGCATGCCTCACAGGTTTTACAGCCTGTGAGTAGGAGCCAATTGCTTTAGGGGCCTTATCTGGTATAACTACTGTAATTGGAGAACGGGTCGTTTTATCTCTCGCATCTTTTAACCTACTTTCTTCAAATAGTAAAAAAACATCATAAAAAAAGCCTAAATATTTTTTAGATCTAAGTACCGATCAGGGTAAAATAAAATTTATCTTTACTAAGGAATGAGACTTTTCACAAAAGGATAAAATACAGGGAAATAGAATAATTCCTCTATGAGATCAAGCAAAAAACTTGATTTTGCCTACATAGGAGCGTATGCTTAGTATCATACATTTTTTTATTGTAACAACATTATGAAAAGACTCTTATTTCTCACAGCATTTGCCCTTGTAGGCTGCTCCGATAGTAAATCTTCTAAGATCAGTGAACCTCCTTCTACTCCTGTCCATACAGCAAGCGTAGAAATGCGCGATGTACCTCTTTATTTTGAAGCGATTGGCATCATCAAAGCCCATCAGACTGTAGAAGTAAAACCACAGGTCACAGGCATCATAAAGAAAATTCATTTTACTGAGGGCTCCTTTGTCAAGGAGGGAGATATCCTTTATACTATTGATGAAGCAACCTATGCAATTAGGGTGCAAGAAACCCAGGCTCATTTGTTACAAGAACTCGCAAATCTCAAAAATGCGCAGAAAAAGCTAGAAAGATATGAAAGTCTTTATAATCAGGACCTCATACCTAAACTCGAATGGGACGAGCTAGAGACAAAAGTAGCGCTTTGCAACGCAATGGTCAAAGCAGGCCAGGCAAAATTAGAAAGTGCAAAGCTCGACCTAATGCGTTGTAAAATCGTAGCCCCTATTTCAGGAAAAATTGGGAAAAGTTCCCTGCATGCAGGAAATATGGTAACCCAAGAAACTTTAGTGACAATTGTACAACCTGATCCCCTTTCTGTTGATTTTACGATCACAGAAAAAGAACTCCAGGCACTCTCTTCCTCATCTAATTCTATTGAAATATACGCCTTAGGAAGTTCTGAATGTCTCGCAAACGGTGAACTCGTTTTTTTGGATCACAGTGTGGATCCAAAATCAGGGATGCTTGCTGCAAAAGGACAACTTTCTAAAGCCACAAAACCTGTATGGTCGGGCCAATCGGTTCGGGTACATCTTATTTTCGGAAAAAAAGAAAATGCAAAACTGATCCCACTACAAGCTGTCAAAACAAACCAAGGTGGTTCTTATGTATTTTCTGTAAAAGAGGATAAGACGGTAGAAATGAAATCAGTGAAATTAGGTCCAGAAGAGAGAGGATTCATTGTTGTTGAAGAAGGTCTTGAGTCCTCAGAGAAAGTTGTGACCGAAGGACACTCTCACTTATTTCCTGGATCAAAAATTGAGGAAGTAGCTCAATGAACCTCTCCGAGCCATTTATTAAAAGACCTGTGATGACCACCATTGTGATGGTGACAATTCTGCTTGTCGGTATTCTATCATTTTTTAAACTCCCCGTAACTGATTTACCTAATGTAGAATATCCCATTCTTACAGTGGAAGCGAGCTATTCAGGGGCAAGCCCAGATGTGATGGCGCGTGTTGTCACAACACCGTTAGAAAAAGAACTTGTCAGTTTGACCGGCATCAAAAAAATCATGTCCCATACAAGTCGTGGTTTTACCCATCTTTTTCTCCAGTTTGAGCTCAGTCACGACCTTAATGAAGCCGTACAGGATGTGCAAGTAGCTTTAAAAAGAGCAGAGGCCCATCTTCCAAAAGATATGGATCAAAGTCCTACTTTTCATAAGGCAAATGCACATGGAGAAAGCATTATATACCTTTGGCTTACCTCTCCGTATGCAACAACTTCAGAGCTTTATGAAGCAGCACACACAAGACTTGAGCAGCGTATAGCAAGAATGGAAAATGTAGGCAAAGTCAATGTCTACGGATCTCCCTATGCGGTACGAATCCACCTCAATCCAGAGCTCATGGCAGCCAGGGGCATTACGTTTGAAGAAGTGAGAAATGCTATAGGGCAGGAAACTGGAATTCTTCCTTTGGGAATTTTAGATACTCCCGGTCGTAAGTTTACCTTAGAGATCCCTGGGCAATATAAAAATGCAGAAAACTTTCGAAATCTCCATCTTCAATCACAGATTAGATTAAAAGATATTGCAGAAGTGTATGATGGGTTAGAGCGCGAAGACGATATCTTCCGCAAATTCACAAAAGACGAAGGCAATATAGCCGTCGTCTTAGGAATTCAAAAGCAAAACGGCGCAAATACAGTAAAAATTTCACAGGATTTGAAAAAACTACTTCCTGAGCTGCAAAAAGAGCTGCCCTCTACAATGCATCTAGAAATTTGGTTTGATAAAGCCGTGTGGATCAAAGAGGCCATTGAAGACGTAGAGTGGTCCCTTGTCCTAGCTTTTGCTTTAGTTATCGGCGTGATCTATTTTAGCTTAAAAAGGGTAAAAGAAACATTAATTGCGGCAACGGCGCTCCCTCTTTCTGTCATCGGCACTTTTATCATCATGCAGTTTCTTAATTACAACATTGACATCCTCTCTCTCTTGGCCCTAACGCTTGCTATGGGATTTGTTATCGATGACGCCATCGTGGTGCTGGAAAACATTGTACGTCATCAAGAAAAAGGTCTTTCTGCAATGGACGCTTCCTTAAAAGGTTCGCAGCAGATCAGCTTTACCGTTCTTTCCATGACGATTTCTCTTATTGCAGTCTTTATCCCCCTTCTTTTTATGCAAGATGTCACAGGAAGACTGTTTCGTGAATTCAGCATGACACTTGCTATTGCTATCTTAGTCTCAGGCTTTATCTCTATTTCTCTCACTCCAATGCTTTGTAGCAAATTCCTGACAACACATCACAAAAAGACGGTGGCTAAAAAAAACCGCTTTTCCTCTTTTCACGAGCGGGCGTTAGATTTTTGTCTGCGCAACAAAAAAACAACTCTCGCAATTGCCGTTACAAGCGTGACCTTAACGGTAATATTGTTTCGATTCCTGCCCGTTAATCTATTTCCAGAAGAGGACAGAGGATTTATCATAGGGTACCTACAAATGCCTTCTGGAATGGCAAAAGCAGACTCAGAAAAGTACCAAGAAAAACTTGCTAATGTTGCGAAGGAAAACGAATATATACAATCTTTCGCAACCTTAAATTTCAAAGAGTATCATATTCTTCTTATGACTTTAGAGTCAGAGAACAGACCTTCTCAAAACAAAGTTATTTCCGATCTGCAAGCAAAATTTAATGCAATTCCCGGTACACAAATCTATTTGAAAGGGATCCAACTCATTGACATCCCCGGTGGAGACCGCGCATTAAATAACTACCAGTATGTTCTTAGAGGGATCGACATGGATGAAGTGCAGAAAAGCGCAGAGGCTCTACAAAAAAAACTCTTAGATGACCAAACTTTTGTAAGCCCTATGCTTAGCTTTAGACTAGACGATCCAAAATTAGAAATTACAATCTTTGAAAACCAAGCAGAAAAGCTTGGTATCACACGTCAAAGTATTCAATCTCTTCTACAAACAGCCTATGCTGGTGGAAGTATTGGAAAAATTGAGAAAGGCTCAGAACGTTATAAAGTATTTTTAGAACTTGCTCCCGAGTTTCAAAAGAATACACAGGCCTTAGATAAACTCTACGTTAAATCTCCTTCCGGAACTCCAGTTCCTTTAAAGGCAGTTTCTTCTTGGAAAGAGACTGTAGGATTACAAAGTGTTCAGCACGTAGACCTGCTCCCTTCTGCGGCTGTATTTTTTGACATCGCAAAAGATAAATCTATTGATGAGTCCCTGGCTCACTTTAATAAAATTGCAAACCAAACCCTCTCTTCTTCTGTTACCGGAAAATTAGAGGGTGTTGCAGAGATGGTCGAATCGACTACAAACGATACTGTTATTCTTCTTCTTTTTGCCGTTCTTGCTATGTATGTCGTTTTGGGAATTCTCTACGAAAGCTTTATTCACCCCCTTACAATTCTCTCATCCCTTCCTTTTGCTTGCTTAGGAGGGATTCTTACACCTTTAGCCTTTAGAGAGCCTCTCTCTTTATATAGCATGGTGGGATTCCTTCTCCTGATAGGAATTGTAAAGAAGAATGGAATTATGATGGTGGACTACGCACTAGAGCAACAAAGAAATGAAAACAAATCTGCTCTCGAAGCGATTCGTGAGGCGTGTCTTGTTCGTTTCCGTCCGATTATGATGACCACTGTAGCTGCGGTGATGGGTTCCTTACCGATTGCAATTGGTATCGGTGCCGGAGCGGAAGTGCGCAGAGGACTCGGTCTTGTCATTGTTGGAGGACTTATATTCTCTCAATTCTTGACACTCTATGTTACGCCGATTTTCTATCTCTATCTTGATAAGCTGAGAAAAAAGAAAAAACCGATACAAACAACTCCAGAGACAATAATTTCCTAATTGTTGCTATTTCTTAACTTTTCCCACGTATTATGGATACGATTGAAACAAAACGCTTGTTATTACGCGAATGGCTGCCTAGAGATTTAGCTCCATTTACTGCGATCAATCAAGATCTGGAAGTTATGGAGTATTTATTCAAACCTCTAACTGAATCCGAAACATCTGCCATGATAGAGAAAATGCAAAAACACTTTGAAAAATATGGCTTTGGTCTTTTTGCATGTGTTGTAAAAGAAACTTCAGAACTTATCGGGTTCGTTGGTTTAAACACTCCCACTTTTACAGCGCATTTCACACCTTGTGTTGAGATTGGTTGGCGCCTTGCTTCCTCTGCTTGGGGCAAAGGATATGCAACAGAGGCTGCTCATGCAGTACTTAAAGCTGCTTTTGAAAAATATAACCTTAAAGAAGTAGTCTCTTTTACAGTTCCCATGAATCAAAGGTCTAGAAGAGTTATGGAGAAAATTGGTATGACCTATAATCCTAAAGATGATTTTTGCCGTCCAGAGATCCCTTTAGATTCCCCACTAAGCTATCACGTTTTGTATCGGATTACTAAAGAGCAGTTCATGCAAAACAGCCAGGAATAAGACATATAAAGCTCTCCACGCAATCTTATAATTTTACATAGTCATTAAGAAGAGGAAATTAAATCACTGCCGAGCCAGTTCAAAGAAAAGCTGCCGGTACATGCGGCTTCCTCTTTTGATTTTATTAGGCACCTCCTAGTAAACCCTGAGGTTTCAACTGCCCTAGATACAATATCTCCCACTCAATCCTTCTACGCGTGAAAGCCGATTGATTTCACACTGAATTTGTTCCGCAGACCCTTTAGACCTCCTTCTGTTTTAAAAAGATCATTAATCTTTTTTATCATATTTATAATTAGACACTTAAAAAGAAATGCGAGATTTTTTATCAAGAACCTCATTTAGGCGTTGTTGCGTAATTAGCAAAAGAGGAAGTTGATGATAAGCAGCTTAGAGTTAAATATTTAATTGATAAAAAGAAAGGCTCATACGTAGACTAGTTGGTTACTACA
>DAIEPN010000210.1 GCA_027348355.1 Chlamydiota bacterium
GGGCTCTTCTCACACCTTGGAACCTTTCTACACAGTCCCACCAAAAACTACGCAAGTCTATTCCTGGATTTTGATACATTGCTCTCTCAAAATGAACCATGACAAGGGCCCATCTTGCGAAAACAAGTAGATTAGCAGCCGTTTGCTGTTTTGTTAAAAGGTCAATTTTTTTAGCCTCCTGTTCTGGTACCCCGCAATATCTTTGTAAAAATTCCCCATTTTTACTAAATCTTCCAAAAAACATAGCACTTGCCTCTGTCGTACTAATATGTGCGTAGGTTCGCAAAAGATAGGGGAGGTTTTGATCTATGTATTTGTCATAGACGCCATGACCTAGTTCATGGAGAAGGGTGCCCATCCAGTACTCATTTTCTCTCATATTACAAAGAATACGTACGTCCTGCTGCCGATCCAGACAAGAACAAAATGCATGCTGGCTTTTCTTCTCCCTTTCATAGAGATCAGACCTAGCTAAAATATCGTCTGCAGGAAGCCCTACCTCCTTAAAGAAGTCACGGGCCATTTCAACTAAGTTTTTTCCTTTATAATATCCATCTAAGTCAAGCTCGGAGCGAGGGGCTTCCTGAAAAAATGGATCATGATAATGCCATGGCAATAGCTCTTCCTTGCTAAGGTGATAGTTTTTGGCCAATTTTTCATCAAGCTCTGCCTTATACTTTTCCCAATGGGGGTTGGTGAGTTTTTCCAAACTATCTAAGATTTGAAATAATCTATCTTCATCCAATTCTTGGATTTCTAAACTCATTGTGTAGTAATTGGGATAACCAGCTTTTCTTGCTGACTCATTCCGAAAAGAGACAAGCTGCAGGACTTTTTTCTCTACTTGCTCACCGATAAGTTTAGAAGCCTCCCACGCTTTTTTCCGCTCCTCTGAATCAAGACTTTCAACAAGGATCTTTTTTAGGTCGTTATTAGATAAAGCTTTTCCCTCAACGCTTGGTCTAAAATTCGTGTAAATGCCTTCGATCTCTGTTTCTAAAGTTGTTATTTTTTCAATAAACTCCTGGGGAATTTGATTTTCTTTGTATTGATTAAGAAGCAGCTCTCTTTGACGGGCTAAAAGAGGCTCTGAAGTTTTGTGTGATAGAAGAAATTCGTAATCTTCTTTGGAAGAATATATTGTACGCAGGGCAATCTTTGTCTCTTCTAGCAGTTTTTGGTATTTTTCTTCCCCAAGCGTAGCAAGGTTCCACCATGCCTCATGGCTTTTTATTTCGATATCCTCAATTTTTTTTGCATGCTGATCAATAAATTTTTTAAGAACCATGAGATCATACCTTATATATTTTATTAGAAACACAAGCCTCTCTTTTATCAATTTATCTAAATGGATAAAATCTTTTTTTCTCGATTTTTGGATTTTCCAAATCCCTCCATTTTCGTTTCTTTTTCTACCTCATCGTTATAGTAAAAATTTACTTGTATACTGAGCTCTACTCTGTAATTGAGTCGTACTCTGCAATTTGGTATATTTAAGCTTTGCATTACATTTAGTTAAAATATTATGTTTAAAGGCACTGCATTTGCTTTGGCCGCCTGTTTTATCTGGGGACTGATTTTTATTGTTCCTCAATACATGGCAGGATTTAGCCCTATAGAAATTATAATCGCCAGATATTCATTATATGGAATTGTCTCCTTCTTTATTTTCTTAAAAGCAAGATCAAGAGGAGATTGCAGATATCACAAAGCTACATGGATAAAAGCTCTTTCCCTCTCTGTATTTTCTACAACAGGCTACTATATATTTGTCATTCTTGCACTTCGTTACTCTACGCCTGTCATCTGCGCACTAATATTAGGACTGAGCCCGATTACCATTACCTTTTACGGAAACTGGAAACAAAAAGAAGTGACCTTTAGAAGCTTGATCGTTCCTTCTTTTTTGGTTCTTTTAGGACTCATCGTCATTAACGCCCCACATCTTATGGAAAGTGACTCTCCAGCGACGCATGCGCTAGGATTATTTTGTGCTCTTTTAGCTCTCGCTTCATGGAGCTACTATGTAGTTATAAATTCAAAGTTTCTTAAACAAAATCCTCAAATTCATCCTAGCGACTGGTCTACTCTGATAGGTGTTACCTCCTTATTTTGGGTAGGTCTATTTACAGTATTTCTAGGAATATTTTCTAATCAGGACATAAACTTCTCTAAGTATACTACCCTAAATATAGAATTGATCAGCTTTTTAATCGGGATTGTAATCTTAGGTATATTGTGCTCTTGGGTAGGAGGTTTTTTATGGAACAAGGCAAGTCTCTATTTACCTGTATCTTTAGCAGGACAGCTTATGATCTTTGAAACCATCTTTGGAGTCCTATTTGTTTATATACTTAAACAAGATATGCCTCCCCTCATGGAAAGCATTGGAATCGGACTTCTCTTAGTTGCGATTGTCTACAGCCTTCGCCAATTCTCTCGAAGGAAAGCCTATTCTTTCATATCTTCAGAGTAAGTAGTATTTTCTCATTCACTAAATTCAATCTTATTTTTCTATAAAAAATAGACAAGATTTCCTCGATATCTAATAAACAGTTTTGCTATTTATGAAATGAAGAAAACAAGTCCCGATCGACTCTCTTTTTACTCTTCAAATGCTAAGGACTTATATCACATCTATTTAAAAAGGTAACTCATGCAAGTTGTTTTTGCCATCATTCTATCTTTAGCAGCTATCTTTCAACTTGGAGCAAATGAAAAAAATCTTCCTTACATGCCTGTCATTATGCCAAATGGAGAAACTCTCTCTTATGAAATGGACAAAGATGTAAAAGTCTTTCATTTAATTGCTGAACCGGTAGAACAAGAATTTACCCCAGGTCTTATCGTAAATTGCTGGGGATATAATAAACACAGTCCCGGTCCCATGATCGAAGCAGTGGAAGGTGATAAGGTAAGAATCCTCGTCACAAATCACCTCCCCGAACCTACAACAATCCATTGGCATGGCATACTCCTGCCGAGTGGAATGGATGGAGTTACAGGTTTGAGCCAAGCTCCTATTCCTCCTGGAGAAACATATAAATATGAATTCACTTTGAAACAACATGGTACTTATATGTACCATTCTCATTTCGATGAAGTAAAACAGATTGGAATGGGCTTAATGGGATTTTTTATCATTCACCCAAAAAATCCTGTACAAACTGTCGATCGAGATTTTGCTATTTTTTTACATGAATGGGCAATTCCAGAAGGGAGTGTAGACATAAACCCTATGGAAATGTTGAACTTTAATTATTTCACACTAAATGGAAGAGTTTATCCCGGCACCAATCCTCTTGTTGTAAAAAAAGGAGAGAAGGTACGGATCCGTTTTGCAAATTTAAGTATGGACAATCATCCCATGCATCTTCATGGATATGCCTTCACAGTTACCGGATTTAGTGGATGGACCATACCAAAAAGTGCACAATATCTAGGCAATACAATCGATATAGTAGTAGGAAATACTCACGATATCGAGTTTATTGCGAATGCACCTGGAGATTGGGCCTTGCACTGCCATAAAACCCATCACGTTACAAGTGGCATGAGCCATAGAAAGCCTTCGAAAGAAATGCCCCATGACAGCGATATGTCAACAAATACCTTTTTATCAGATGGTTTTCCCGGTCCTTTTGGAAAGATTGACATGAGTGGAATGTTTACCATTTTAAAAGTCAGAGAAGGGATTACAAACTACAATGACCCGGGCTGGTATAAAAATCCTCCAGGAACAGTAGCTGAACCTATCAATATCAATTTAGAAAAGCAATAACAGATCAAACATATGAATCCTGATATCTCTTCGCATAATCACGCAGAAAATCCAATCCTTTCAGAAAAAGAATATATCTGCCCAATGCATCCTGAAATTGTACGATCATCACCTGGAAGTTGTCCCATTTGCGGAATGGCGCTAGAACCTAAAACTTCTTGCGGTGGAGAACAAGAAAATCCTGAGCTAAGAGAAATGATCCTCAAGTTTTGGGTCTGTCTTGTATTAACAATCCCCATTTTAGTCCTTTCTATGATCGGATCTTTATTACCTTTATCTCCTAAGGTCGCCATTTGGATCCAAGCCATTTTAGCAACTCCTATCGTTCTTTGGGGAGGCTCCTCTTTTTTCACACGCGGCTTCCATTCTCTTGTTCGGCGCAGTTTAAATATGTTCACCCTAATTAGCATGGGGATTGGAGCTGCTTATCTTTACAGTATAACAGTTGTATTTTGGCCTCTCCTATTTCCAGGCTCCTTCCAAAGTACAAACCAAAAACTAGATGTTTATTTTGAAGCAGCAAGCGTAATCACTCTTTTAGTAATTCTTGGGCAAGTATTAGAGCTACGAGCTCGAGAAAAAACAAGTCACGCAATCAGGGCTCTGCTGAATCTAGCACCTAAAATGACAAGGATTGTTCTAGCTGATAAAAGTGAAAAGGACATCTCTCTTGAAGAAGTGAAAAAAGGAGATACTTTACGAGTCAGACCTGGGGAAAAAGTCCCGACAGATGGAATGATTTTAGAAGGAGAAGGCCTAATAGATGAATCCATGATAACAGGAGAACCATTTCCAGTAAGTAAGAGAGAGGGAGATAAAGTT
>DAIEPN010000177.1 GCA_027348355.1 Chlamydiota bacterium
GAGGCAGTCGTACATAAAAAAAGCAACCTTACACAAAGATAAGGTTGCTTTACTAAATAGAATCTAAAAACAACTAGTTGGATTGCAGCAAATCTAATTGATTTATTAGTTGCAGCTGCTACCTAATCCATTTAGAGTTTAGAAGAAGGGGGACCAAAACGGTTGATATTATGCTCTTTAGCTAAAACATGTTCAGGAATGTGAGCATCATCAATCAGCCCATAAATAAGCCTCATATGATTTCTAGCAGTCTGAAGATTCTCTTCAGCCAACGCATATTCAGGAGTGCCCTGAGTGCTCGTATGGAACCTAGCATATGCTAACCTAATTTCAATCTCTGTAGGTACAACTTGTCCCACTGGTCTTAACTGCTGATATTTTGTAAGCAATTCTAAAGCAGTACCATAATATCTCTTATCTCCTCGTAAAACATCTCCGCCTATTATATAAATTCCCGCAAGGCGAACTAAAGAAGATAAAATCAAATCAGGATATTCTTTAAATGTATCTGAAGCTTTTAGAATTAATTCTTTGATGTGATTCAATTTATTATTAAAATCTACAATTTTTTCTGGAAGATAACCAAGACGAAGCATTTCTCGTGCGTCATACATATCTACTTCAATCTTAGCAAATAAAAAAAATGGATCATTTGGAAACTCTTCAAATTTTTCACATTGTGTTCTCATTATCGAGATAGCTTCTTTATAAAACTTAGTAATATTTGATGATGGGTAATTTTCCTCGTGCTTCTGAACCATAAATAAGCAATACCCAACTCTTACTTCAAATGCAGGTATGCCTTTGTATTTAGGAGCCATTTCACATAACAATTTGTAAGACTCAAAGTAATTTTCCGTAGTTTGATTTACTGATGCTAATACTAATTTATATTCATTCGACTGTTCATATCCAGCAGGATAATGTGGTGGGAACAAGCCATAATTTGTTACAGAATTCATAAAACCTCTAATTTAATTTATAGAAACAAGAAAAACTATACACTGATAAAACAATTAAATAAAGTTAAAAACAAATTTTATATAAATAATATTTTAAAATAAAATTATGCTTTTCCAATTTGTATCTGACAATGAATCTATCCAACTAAAATTTTGAATATGCTATACTTTCCTCCTTGATTAAGAAGGACTATGACACTTAATCAACTATCCGATGAACAATGGCTCTTAATTTCAGACCTTATGGACTGGGGTGTTCCTCTGGGAAGAGGAATACCTAGGAACGACCTGCGTAAAGTGTGGAACTCTCTTCTATTCGTTTTGACCCGAGGTTGTCGCTGGATTCATTTGCCGAAAGATCCTCCATTTTTGTCCCGCGTTCAACAGCTCATAAATGGTTAAAGCTGTGGAGTAAGAATGGTGTTTTGACAGGTTCTTAGTGGGATTTTGCAGATAGGTATACAAAAAGGAATGATTGACCTCGCACAAGTGGAAGTAGATGAGTCCTTAAAGGGAAAGGATCTTTACTTCACTTATTAATCGATGGTTTAGGCAATCCTTTAGCTATAACTACTACTTCAGCAAAAGGCGATGGAAGAAGAGAAATTCAATACCTTCTTGGGCAAGGGTCTAAAAGGAAGAATGATGATTCTGGAAACAGATCGAGGTTATGACTGCGGTTAGCTTCGACAAGTACTATTAAAAATGCAGATCCCCCCTAATCCCTTATATAAAAATCAACGGTCGAAATACCCCTGATCAAAGGAGATCTGCGAAGTTTTTCATCTAACAAAATAACGCTGAATGCTTGAAAGAGCTTTTGCTTGGTTGAAGAGACGTTGCAGACGTCTGCTTATTCGTTGGGAGCGTTTATCAGAAAATTGGACAGGATTTGCTAGGCTGGATGTTATTTATTCATGGATTTGCAATTTAGTTAGATAGATTCATCTAAAGCTGACATCAGCGGCACATCTAAATCCATAGGTACCATTCATTGTACCAGGGTTGTTGCGGTGCCTATGAGCACATCGAAGGTCTTCCTTTAAACTTTTCCAACATCCCCCTCGAAGCACACGGTATATCCCTTGCAATGGTCCTTTAGGGTTATTAGGCTCTTGGACAGACACGTCATAGTAATGGTAATCATACCAGTCTTGACACCATTCATAAACGTTTCCGGCCATGTCGTAGAGACCATACCCATTGGGTGGATAGCTTTTGACAGTAGTTGTATCAGAACTAAAAAAATTTGCCTCAGAGCGTTCGATCGTAGACCCTGAAGGGTAGAGTGAATCAGAAAGTCCGCCAAAAGCGGCGATCTCCCATTCAGCTTCTGTCGGGAGTCTTTTCCCTACCCACTTAGCATAAGCTACCGCTCCATACCAGGCCACTCCGACGACAGGATGCTTTGCGTAACCGGATTCGATACTTAACTTACCACCACTACGTTTAATTCTCGAATCCCGAAGCCTGATCATATCTAGGTTATTTGCATCTTTTTCCCCACCCATAGCTTCTAAAAAGAGGACGAATTGTTCATTTGTGACAGGATGTATATCCAAAGCATAATCAGAAATCGTTACTTGATGGCGTGGCATCTCGTCACGGGCTCCCTGCTGACTACCACGGAAAAATGTTCCACCTTTAATAACAATCATTTCTGTAAGAACAGGCTCAATGACTTTTGTTTCCTCTTCTTGGCGATGGTATATGCCAACAGCTGCATCTCTTTGAAATATGGCTCCGGGATCTGAATCAAATTCTGGGCGCACAATCTCTTGTGGTCGTAATATGGGAGTCAGTTCCTGTGTCCCATAAGCAGCTACAGTTTGGAGCAGTTCTTGATTTACTGCCTGAGAGGACTTACTTGTGATTTTTTTATCCAAAATCTCAGAAAGATCGATCGATTCGGTTTTTTTTATCGCAACTTTATTTTCTTTTGGGGATCTGAGAATATGTAATGCCTCTTGCAGAGAATTAGGTCTTTTTTCGGGATGTGGTTGCAATAAGAGGTTACAAAATTTATCCCATGAATAAGGAGAACTTGGTCTTTTTTCTGACGGAGGAGTAAAAGCCCCTTCAGGAAACTCGCCCATAAGAAGGTAATAAGCTAGAACTCCAAAGGCATAGATATCGGCTTTGAAAGTAACTTTTGTAGACTCCGATACCACTTTTTGTTCAGGAGCTAAAAAAACATACGACTGCAAGAAAGACCTCTGAAGCGTTGAGATCTCGCGATGAGAACCTGGTGCTGCAGCAAGCGTCTCAGCTAAGGCATTGTACATCCGAGAGAGCAGGTATCCGGCACCTACTACATTTGCAAGACCAAAATCTGAGAGTTGAACATGAAGGCCCCCCGCTTTTTCTGCGATGACGATATTGTTTACTTTCAAACTAAGATGTAAAATCGGAGTTTCGAATTCTTTATGTGCGTAATCAAGGGCGGACGCAACTTGGCCTAAAATCAGTACGATTTCATCTTCGGAAAGCGGTTTTTTCCTTTTTTCCAAATATTTGGCAAGGTTCATCATATCTGAATCTTCACCAAGGACACACTCTGTCACTAAATAGTAAAACCCTTCTGCAAAAGAAGCGCTATGTGTCAGAACAATATGAGGATGATCAAGGCCTGCAACAAGCGCGACCTCTTTTTCAAATCGTGTGACAAACTGATTATCTGCAGCGAGCTCTTCTGGTAAGACTTTGAGAACAAATGTTTTTTTTAAGAATTTATGCTCAGCTAAAAAAACGGTTCCTAAAGATCCCTCTCCTACTTTTTTAAGAATTGTAAAATCACCGATATTTTTTACGTTCACAGGGTCACCTCTTTTAGAGTATTTGCAAAGCTTGTTCTATTTGAGAAAGATCCGTAAGGGGCGCTTCGCACCCATCTTGTCTACAAATATAAACAGCTGTCTTTCCTTCAACTGGCATCTTATCTTGCAAAGCTGGGATTAAAGCCATAAGCTTACTATCCTTCGCCTCTTTCCAGATTAGAGCCATAGAGGGAAAATAATTTTCGAAGAAAATTCGAGAAAGAGCTTCTCTTCCTTCCCCTTTTTCATTAAGGGCTATGATAACGGTCGGAGCTTTATGGTCTAGATATCTTTGCAAAGCAAGTAAATTATAGGACGCTCCAGGCGGATATGCATCGATATAAGCCTTTGCAGCTTTTAAAATATCCTCTGCTTGCTGCAAATATTTTTCTTCTTGTGTAATTTGGTATAACCGCAAGAGATTTTCGCAGTGCACTGCGTTTCCAGAGGGTTCAGCCCCATCATAAAATTCACATTTTCGAAAAACTAAGTTCTCGTCTTCATGAGTTAAATAAAAAGCGCCGCCAGGAACTTTAAATTCCTCTTCCAAAATTTTGGTCAGTTGTAAAGAGAGTTCAAGCCACTGACTCCCAAAACCACTCTCAAAAAGACTTAGAATCGCTTTTATAAAAAAGGCATAATCATCTAAATTTCCAGCAAAGCGCGCATCTGCATCACGATACCTGCGCAAGAGATGCCCATCTTTCAATAGGTTTTTAACAATAAAACTGCAAGAAGCAAGAGCTGCTTTAGCATATTTCTCATCTTGCATTGCAACCCCCGCCTGAACAAGGGTATCGATCATAAGTCCATTCCACGCCGTAATGATTTTGTCATCCTTGAAAGGATGGGGCCTCTTACTTCGCGCTTCAAACAGTTTCTTACGGCAATGATCTAAAATCTGCGACAATTTTTCCTCTGAGACCTGCAAGATCTTAGCAAATTCATTTAAATCCATTGCCACATGAAGGACATTTCTTCCCTCAAAATTTCCTACGGTTGATAAACTATAATATCCGCAGAAAATTTGGCTCTCCTGCTTTTCAAGAATTTGCTCGATCTCTTGTATAGTCCAGGTGTAGAAAAGGCCCTCTTTGCCTTCTGAATCCGCGTCTTCAGCAGAATAGAACCCTCCTTCTTTATCTATCATATCGCGAAGAACATAGTCTATAACCTCGCAGCATACGGTTTTATAAAGTGGATTGTGCGTATATTTCCAAGCGTCTAAGTACGTCTTAGCCAGGATCGCATTGTCATAGAGCATTTTTTCAAAATGAGGAATGATCCATTTTGCATCTACTGTATATCTTGAGAATCCCCCTCCGATATGGTCATAGATTCCGCCCCTGTGCATCATTTGGAGTGTCAGCTCAACATAAAATATAGCTCTACTATCACCTTGTTTTTTTCCATAAGAAAGAAGCAGGTCCGCTAAATATCCTAAAGGGAACTTAGGCTCACCTTTCAATCCACCATTTACAGGATCAGTAAGCTCAAAAAACATTTCGATCGCTTTTTGCAGTTCAGAAGAGGAAGGAACCTCAATCCCTGAATTAGCAAAAGACTCTTTAAATATCTCAACAAGCCTACTAGCCTGTTCAACCAACTGTCCCTTCTCTTCACTTTGCCACAGCTTTTGGATATGCAAGATAAATTGATCAAGTCCAATCAGTCCTTTCCTAGATTGCGCCGGCAAGTACGTAATTGCAAAAAAAGGCTTTAAGTCTGGGGTCAAAATCACATTCAGCGGCCATCCTCCCGAAGAGGAAAGTAGCGCTTGTGCAAAATCCATATAGATGTTATCGATATGAGGAAGCTCTTCCCGATCTACCTTGATACAGACAAAAACGTCATTCATCATCTCAGCAATGTGCTGATTTTCAAACGACTCTTTCTCCATTACATGGCACCAGTGGCATGTTGCATATCCAATAGAAAGAAAAATAGGCTTATCTTTTTTGCGCGCCTCTTCAAACGCTTCTTCCCCCCACGGATACCAATCCACAGGGTTATTTGCGTGCTGGAGTAGATAAGGAGATTTTTCTTTGGCCAGACGATTTTGCATATCTTTAGAGGATACCTAAGTATTTTGCTAAATACCAAGCAAGTACCAGAATGATCGCAGAAGCGACTGCCCATAGCAAATTAGGGAACCACTTGACCCCCCCTCCCATACTGCCTCGCATTTCTAATGTACCAATACCATAGGAAAATTCGTGTTTTTCACTTTGGAAAAAAAAGGCCCTTGGATGCTCTTTCATCAATTGATCAATATTGAGCCCTAAAAATGATGCATACTGTTTAATAAATCCAGTTGCATACACACCTGAAATGAGTTGTTGAATGCACCCATCTTCGATAGCTTCCAAATAAGATGATCGAATGGATGTGGAATTTTCCACTTCTTTTAAGGAAAAATTCAATTCCATTCTTTTCATTTTGAAAACTTCACCTACTGTCTTACTCTCTTCGTTCATACTCCTCCAAAAATAGAGAACCTCTATCATGAAACTATGGTACCAAAATCGGACCAAACTTAAAAACATAATCTTCTTTTTCTTGCACTATCTTGTTTATTGACACTCTCTCTTACATGGTTTAAGATAGCTAAAAAATTTGAGAAATCATGGAAAAACCAGAACCACCAGCCACCTTTGTAACAACAATCGATACGGGTTTAGCTCCAAAAATTCAAGAAGATCTTCTATCCCAGGGCTTTGAAATTACTCACCCCCCCTATACGATTTTTGCAGCTTTAAAAAAAGGGGTCTCCTGTACTTTATACACTTCAGGAAAACTAACCGTCCAGGGAAAAGATAAAGATCAGTTCATCACTTTTTATCTAGAACCAGAAATTATGCAAGAGCTAGCCTTCACTCATCCAGAGACGCTGATAAACTGGACGTCGCGAATTGGGATTGATGAAGCTGGGAAAGGAGATTTTTTTGGGCCCCTATGCATTGCTGGTGTCCAAGCAGATGCAAAACAAATAGAATATCTCCTATCTTGCGGCGTAAAAGATAGCAAGCAAATCAGCGACAAGAACATCCTTCTTTTAAGTAAAAAAATCAAAGACGCACTTCCCCATAGCATCGTTCGAATCCCTCCTGAGAAATACAACCAGATCTACGGGAATTTTGGAAATTTGAATAAACTTTTAGCTTGGGGTCACGCGACAGCCATAGCAGAGCTTGTGGATAAAACTCACTGTCACGAAGTAATTATCGACCAATTTGCAGGAGAACATTTGGTGATCAATGCTTTAAAACAAAAAAAAATAATTGTGAATCTCTCTCAAAGACATGGGGCCGAATCAGACCCTGTGGTTGCCGCAGCTTCCATTTTAGCAAGAGCTGCTTTCTTAGAAGGACTAGAAAAGCTAGGAAACACAATTTCCTTCACTCTTCCTAAAGGAGCTTCCAAACAAGTTGTAGAAGCGGGGATCGCTCTTGTCCATAAACATGGACAAGAAATCTTGCAGGCTATTTCAAAAGCTCATTTTAAAACTACACAAGATATTTTGCGCAGCCTATAACTCTTTTGTTGAAACATACGAAAAAACTTTTTAGAGTATTCTATCGTATAACCTAAGGAGTTATTCTATGTTAAAGAAATCCACTTGGAAATATTTTTCTCTTTTTACGGCGTTATGCTCTAGCGCTCTGAATGTAAGCTTCGCAGAAGAGGCTCCTGTAGCAAACAACATCGTTTTAGATTCTAGCATCCCAGTTCTTGACATGAGCGATTACCAAAATCTCGAAAGAAGGCCCATCTTCATGGAAAAGCTTTCTAACGCATTAAAAGAAGTTGGTTTTTTTGCGATCCTCCATCCTGGTGTAGATCCAAAGATCTTAGACTTAGCCTATGACAGAGCTAAAGAGTTCTTTCAACTAGATCAAGTCACTAAAAGAAAAATCTTCCATCCTGAACTCAATGGACAAAGGGGCTATATCCCCGGCGAGTCTGCTAAAGGGGCTTCCATTGGTGATTTTAAAGAATTCCTCCATATAGGAAGAGAGCTGCCGGAAACAGACCTTGCAAGACTTGGAATGCTTCGCAATATCTGGCCGGAAGAGGTAAGCCTGAAAGAGCCACTTATGTCTCTTTACACAACTCTAGAAGAGCATTTTAGACCCCTCGAAGAAGCAATTTCAACCCTACTTGGAAAACCTGCAAACTATCTCTCTTCTATGACAAAAGAAAGCGTGTCTCTTCTTAGGGCTATCCATTACTTCCAAAGTCCTCCCTCAGAAGCGTATTGGGCATCTCCTCATACAGATATTAATCTCATCACAATCCTTCCTAGAGCGACAGCAGAAGGGCTCCAAGTACAAAACAAAAAAGGCGAATGGGTAGATGTAGTCGTTCCGGACGGAGCTTTTATCGTAAATTCTGGTGATATGCTAGAAAATTTGACTAACGGAATGTTTCGAAGTGGTCCGCACCGTGTTTTAGCAAAACATGACGGATACGAAAGGTTTTCGATGGTACTTTTCATCCACCCAAGACCTACAGTTCGTTTAGATCCCCTTCCCGAATGCATTGAAAAAACGGGAGGCACTCGTAAATATGCTGATGCAACCGCTTTCGAGCTTTTATCAGAAAGGCTTGTCGATTTAGGGCTCGCATCAAGACCTCTTATGGAGAACCTTGTTAAAAGCGGACTCATGGAAAGACTGATCGAAGTTAGAAGAGCCAGCCCTAAGGCTATGCAAAAGCTCAAAGAGGAAGGATTAGCAAGTAGCGCTATGCTACTTGAACTTGAAAAATTGAAAAAGGTATCTAACTAGATCTATTACGAGCTTTCATCCTCTTTACGAGGATGAAAGTTCATATTGCCAAAATTACTTAGTAGATAATTTGAATGAGTTTACAAAAGAAGAATAATGGTTCTCATTATAAGTTTGTATCTCACATTCCATAGCCATCAAATATAGGCTATTTTTCACCATCATCGCTCTACCTTTGAAATAGACTGTTCCTGTTCGGATCAAAAAGTCTAAAGCTTCATGACCTTCTACAAGAAGTAGATCTGCAAAAATAAGCTGATTTCCTGGATTGTGATTTAAAACACCATTTAAAAAGCCTTCTAAACTCATACGTGCATACGTTTCGTCGACAAAATCAGGATATTGTGCAACAAGAAGCATAAAGACAGTTTGCTTATCAAGAGCGGAAATATAGGCATCATAGCGCAAGCTATATCCATCTTCGCTCACATTCATGTTTTCAGTAACATGCTGTGGAAAATCAGGAAAACTCATCCTACATTTTCCTGATACAGAATGAAATTCCTGCCAATTGATAGCAGCGTCTGAAGCAGACGCTCTTTTATCAACAGTGGTTTCCGCAGAGGCAATATTTCCCATTGGGACTAAGCACAACGCAGATAAGCTAAGTGACAACATACTTCTCTTAATGATTTGAGAAAAACTTTTACCCATAAAATACCCCTCTTACTATTTTTATTAAATCTTCAACCGCTCAAGTCACATGAAGGCAAAAACCTCTTGCTTTCATCATAAAATCTGAATCGGTCGCACCTACTTCATTACAAATCCAATGCTCCAAACAACTACCCCTATAGCTACTACCGGTAGCACAATATTAAGTAGTGCCTTCCAAGCTGAAAATTTTTGCACTTCCGATAAAGAGAACAGTAGGATGAAAAAAGACCAAATCCCCGCTATGCTCTGAAGAAGAAAAAGTCCGGTCACGAGTAGCAATTCATTCTGAGTAAAGTTCAAGTATGCGAAGTCGCGATCAAATGCATTCATCCCGAAAAAACTAATCAAAAATGCCCAAACAACAATTTGTGTAGCACTTGGAACATTCGACCAGGCTACAGCTGCGCGAACTTGCAGATAAGAGCCCTTTCCCTGAATACATCTTCCAGCTATGTAAAGTAAGCCTGATGTTACACTAATTCCCAACATCCCTATAAAAGTCGCAAAAATTACCGCCAGCAGCACAATGAAGCCAACTGGCATCATAAAACCTAGAGAAAAACTTTGCGCAAAGTGTAGCAGCAGCGGAAAACCATAGATGGCTGACAACACATAGAACCTGTGGCTTGGATCCTTTTCTACAATTTCTCGGATCGTCTCTCTTGGCTTTATCCAAATGCGTAGCCAGAGAGTTAATTTTCTAAAGTTATGTTCTGAATCTGGTTCCATGTTCCCCTCAAGCTACAAACCGCCCGTAGTCTCATAATAATAATTATTATTATAACAACGCAATATAATTATTATTAAAATTAAACTTTTTTGAATAAAATTAGAATTAATAATAAAATTAAAATAATGGAAAGGAACTACTTGTCTATAAAATGCCGATCTTGTACTCTTGTTGGCGTAAAAATTCTCTCTAAAAAGGAAAAACTATGAACTACAAACTCATTTTGCTCACTTTAGTTACTATGTTTGGTGGAACGCTTTCTTATGCTCACGAAACTACAGCCCCATCAACTCTTCCAGCTGAAAGCATGGTATCAGCAGCTCCTGTTCAAAAGGCTGATGACGCTGATGATGAAGACGAAGACGTAATCATCATGGAAGATGAAAACGAAGACAAAGGCACAAATAACTAATAAATAACATCTTAGAAGATTTTTTTCGGCCGTTTACTTACGGTCGAAAAAATTTACAAAATCATCCAATTTAGGATGAAAGAACTCATATCCACTCTGAATCAGTTTCTTCGGATACACCTTTTGATCCGTTAAAAGAAGCTCATCTGCCATCTGTCCCAAAAACAACTTAAGTAGTCTCTTAGAAATGGTAAGAAAAACCTTTCTGTGATTTTTATTTGCGATCTTTTCTATAAATTCTCTCTGCGTCACAGAGTAAGGAGAAGTAAAATTCACAGGCCCCGAAACTTCTTCTTTGTATATAATATGATAGATCCCATAAATGAGATCATCAATCGAAATCCAACTTACTTTCTGCGCCCCCGTTCCAAGTACAGCTCCCAAACAGACTTTAGCTGCCATTTGCAAACGACTGAATATTCCCTTTGAAGGATGAAGTACAAGCCCGAATCTGGTATGAACTACTCGTACCCCCACCTCTTTTAATGTCGCTGCCACCTCTTCCCATTTAGCCGCCACTTCGGATAAAAAACCAATACCCTGAGAACTATCCTCTTCTAACACTTCGCCCGGTCTATTTCCATAAAAACCAATCGCTGATGCGCAAATAAACATTTTAGGAGGAGAAGAAAGTCTGGATAATATTTTCGATAAAAGCCAGGTGTCTCTCGTTCTGCTCAATACAATTTTTTTCTTTTTCGCCTCTGTCCAATACCCGCTTGCAATATTTTCTCCAGCTAAATGGATGACAACATCAAAACCTTCCCATTTAGAGAGATCTACCTGATCAGAGTCTGGATTCCAATAGATCACACCTGGGCATTCTTTTTTAGGTGAACGTACTAGACAGGTAACTTCATGACCTCCAAGACGCAAAAAAGTAAGTAGCTCCCGTCCTATCATTCCAGAAGAGCCAGATAGAAGAATTTTTACTGGTTTTTGTGGATATGTGCCATAAACCTCTAAATCCTTTTGCAGCCTTTCATGCCTAAAGCGAAAATATGCATGAAGTTCTCGAATCACATATTTAGAAGCTCCTGGAAAAGGAAGAGAGAAAATCACTTCATCTTCCAGCCTGCAAGAATTTGCATCTACTTTCTCGATATAGTGTCTATGGACAAAAGTTGTAAAAGGACCTTTGATCTGAAAATCACTAAACTCTTGTCCTTCAATAAAGTCTCTATGCTCAATGATCCATTTTTTTCGAAAAGGACCTATATGCTGCTCTAAAAAGACCCTAGATCCATTTTTTGGAACATCTCCTTCCCTCTTGATAATTTTTACATTTTCCCAAGGTGGGAGCATCCTTTCCAGCGCTCCCTTTTGAAGATACCAAGTAAACACTTCTTTCGCAGGTTTTTGAAAAAGAGAGGAAAATAAAAATCTATGTTTTTTCATGCTTCACCCATGTACGATACTCTTTAAGTGCGTTTGCCCTCGCTACATCATGATCAACGATAGGAAATGGGTATGTACTGCCTAACTCTATTCCAGCCTTTTTTACCACATCTGAAGGTGCCTTCCAAGGCTTATGAATCCACTTGCTGGGTAAAGGGGCAATTTCTGGAACATAGGTTCGTACATAGTCTCCATCTGGATCGAATTTCTCTCCTTGAAGCACTGGATTGAAAATACGAAAGTAAGGAGCAGCATCGGCGCCGCATCCAGCGACCCACTGCCATCCAAGAGTATTATTGGCTAAATCTGCATCAACAAGAGTATCCCAAAACCATTGGGCACCTTCTTGCCAGGGGATCATCAGATCTTTCACTAAAAAAGAGGCTACGATCATACGAACACGATTGTGCATCCAACCTGTTTTCCAAAGCTGGCGCATCCCAGCATCTACAATAGGGTATCCCGTTACCCCTCTTTGCCATTTTTGCAAAAGCCTTGAATTCATTTTCCAAGGAAAAGAATGGAAACTTTTGCGAAGAGCTTTACTTTCCGTATAGGGAAAAAAATATAAGAGGTGTTGCGCAAATTCTCTCCAAGCAATCTGGCGTAAAAAAGGTTCAGTTTTTGGAATGTCTTGACTCATATGCAAAACCTGTCGTGGAGAGATTTCTCCAAAATGTAGGTGAGGAGAAAGGTAAGAGCCCCACTCTTCTACCGGATAATCTCTTTTACTCACATACTCTTTTACCCTCTTCTTCAAAAATGAGGAAAGTTTAGCTTTTGCATGGGCCTCCCCTATTTTCCAAAATGGAAAAAAATTCTTTTCCCAATGAATTTTTGGTAATAGTTGTAGCTTATCTATCGAAACACTGGAAACAGATCCAGAGTAAACTATAAGTTTTTTTGGCGCAGGAAGAGGTGTCCCCAAAGGAAAGTTTTTTTGGCAAGTTTTCCAAAAGGGGGTAAATACACGATAGGGGGTGTCATCTTTAGAAAGAATTTCTTTCGGGGCAAACCATAAAGAAGCCTGAAAGGTTTCTACATGATATCCCTCACGTTTACATTTTTTTTCGATTTCTGCATCTCGTTTTATAAAGTAAGGCTCATAGAGCCGATTCCAAAAGATGCTTTTAGCCCCTGTCTTTTTCATTATAGTAAAAATAACGCTAAAAGGATCTCCCATTTGAATATGGAGAAGACTCCCATGCTTTTGGAGTGAATTATCTAAACTCAGTAAAGAATGGTGAAGCCATACTTTACTTGCCGCCCCATCTTCCCAAGATCTTTTTTCTGTTTCCCAGATAAAAATAGGAATGATAGGTGATCCTGATTCTCTAGCAGCTGTAAGAGCTGGATTATCGCTCAGGCGAAGATCTCTTCGAAACCAAACAAGGCAAGGGGACTTCATATTGCACCTTAACTCGCAGATAGTGAAAAAAAGAAGCGTAAATAGAATTCTATTTACGCTTAAAAATTATGACTGCTAAAGAAAGCTTCATTTACTTTCCATTACATTTTGCAGCTACCTTGACCGCCTTTATCGCAAGAATTAGATTTGCAGCAGCATTCGTTGCAGCAAATTACTTTGCATCGACCCAAAAAGCGTAAGCTCCAAAGACCGCCAAGACCTATAATTGAATACACAACTCGGCTCACGCCCGTTGTATTGCCACCAAATAAATAGGCAACTAAATCAAACTGAAAAAAGCCCCAAAGGCCCCAGTTGATAGCGCCGACAATGATTAACAATAAAGAAATAACATTGAGTGCTTTCATAAACCTATCTCCTAGTTTGAAAGGACATAAAAAAACAGTCCTATCTTCTTAGTTTCATCGTAAAACATTAAATTGGATTTGTCATTACATTTTTTGAAAAATAGAAAGCTTTGCTTTTCTATTATTTCTTAAGTCGAACTTGTAAAGAATAGAGCAGATCACGGAAAATTTTTCGCCTGAGTGATTCAGACGGTTCCAGAGAAGAGATGATTTTGGCATAAAGAGGGTTCGAACTTGTAAAGAGACTTGCACTATACTCAATATGCACACCACTCAAAATAGAGAGTCCTTTTCCTACATGACATTCAATAATGGCCGCCGGAGAATTAGCAAGATCTAAATATCTACTTAGGATATTGACGTGAGGAAACTGATCTGTAAGATCAAAAAAACATCCACCATTATAATATGTACTGCAGCTCTGATCTTTCCACGACATAGAAGTAGCCTCTGCGCCATGTTCACTATCAATTCTATATTTGTTTAGCCCAAGAGCCGGTCCTTTTGATATCCCCGGATAAAATTTTAAAAATCTTTCTTCACAAACTTCTAACTCACCACCTTTTTCAAATTCGATGGTATCACAGGCAAAATAAGCTCCAGCGCAGAGACCAAAGT
>DAIEPN010000226.1 GCA_027348355.1 Chlamydiota bacterium
GAAGCTTTTACAATTTATGAATGCAAAAATGGGAAGAAAAAATGTCGTATTGTGACAAAGCTCTGTGAGGGTGGTGATTTGCAGGCATTTTCTTTCCAAAAAAAACTTTCGTCTTCCGAACTAAAAACTTTTACAGTAAGACTTGCTACCAGTGTACATGAATTACACAAAATAGACTGTGTTCATAGAGATATCAAACCAGCTAATATTTTCATCTTTTTTGATTCGGGTATAAATGAAAATCTTCCCATTTTGGCAGATTTTGGTCTAGCTAGTAAAATAAAAAGAATCCTTGCTCATGAAGGAAGTCCGCTTTATTTTTCTCCAGAATATCTAAAATTAGCTGTGGAGGGGGAGATAGTAGATGGAGAAAAAATATTGAAAGCACAGGATGTTTGGAGTTTAGGATTGACCTTTTACCAACTGTATATTGGATCTTTACCCCCTTCGCATCAAACAAGATCAGTGGTGGATTTTCAAAATAATATAGATGCTCTTGAAGGAAGTGTATTGCAAGAGCCTGAAGGTGTTTGCTCCCCTTTTACCCTTATTTCCCAAATGCTCCGTGTTGATCTTGACGAGAGGATTACTATGGAAGAGGTTGTGGCTATGCTTCCTCGTGTTGAGTGGAGCATAACATCTGACCTGCTCCCAATAAATAGGTCCACATAGATTTAGAAGTTCGTGTAAAATACCCTAACCAAAAAGGAACACGGACTATGAAAAGAAGATATTCAGAAGAACAAATCATAAAAATTCTTGAAGAAGCTCGAACAGGAATAAAAGGTGAAGAACTTTGTAGGAGACATGGGATTTCCAAAGGAACGTTATATCTTTGGAAAACGAAATATGGAACTATGAATGTCTCTGAAGCTCAAAGATTAAAAGCTCTAGAATCAGAAAATACGAAGCTAAAAAGAATTGTTGCAGAACAAGCTTTAGACATTGTGGCATTGAAGGATGTCGTAACAAGAAAGTGGTAACCCCAGAAGCCAAAAGGGCATGCTCACAAGTGCTTGTGCAGGAGCACAAGCTGAGCGAAAGACGAGCATGCAAGCTTGTGGGGCAACATCGTTCTGTTCAACGATATCGCTCTAGAAAGGAAAATGAAGTAGATCTAAAAGATCAAATTAAAGAGATAGCTTATGAGAAGAAAAGATTTGGTTATCGTAGAATCCATATGCTTTTGAAGAGAACAGGGATGAAAATAAACCATAAGAAGGTCTATCGAATTTACAGGGCCTTGGGCTTGAAGGTACTAAAGCGTGGAAATAGAAAAAGAGCAATAGGAGCGAGAAAAATTGAAGAAGTAATTACAAGACAAAATCAAAGATGGGCCCTTGATTTTGTTCATGATGCTTTATGGGATGGGAGAAAGCTTCGACTACTGACAATTATAGACGTATTTACGAGGAGATGCTTAAAAATCGTTGTAGATACAAATTTAAATGGTAAAGCTGTTTTAAGAGCTCATATTGAAGAATGGTTCACCTGAAGAAATTATTAGTGATAATGGTACAGAATTTACATCCACAGCAGTTTTAAAATGGTGTCATGAGCGTGGACAAGCATGGAGATATATCCAGCCCGGAAAACCATATCAGAATGGCAACATAGAGAGTTTTAATGGGAAGCTTAGAGATGAATGCTTGAATGAGAATTTATTTATAAACTTACCTGAAGCAAAACGGTTGATAGAGGGATGGCGTAAAGAGTACAACTCTGAAAGACCACACAGTGCCTTAAAAGGGCAAACCCCGAATGAGTTGGCATGCCAACTCATTGGATCTTTAAAAGAAGGTAATTTAAAAACCGGAACTTCTAATGAATTTTGATGGACCTAAGAATGGGTCTAGGTCACATCCTTATCACAAAGTGTTTAAAGATAGATTTATAGTTTAAGGCGCTCAGCTTTATTTCTAAGGGATCGTTGCTGGAGAAACCTTACCATCCTTATATAACCACTTGTTTTGAACCTTCACAAAGTAGCTTTTCTCCGTAAAACTAACGTCTTTTCCACCTTGCTTTAGATAGACTGTGAAAGTGACATAGGCTTCACTTTCCCCATCTATAAACTCTAAAATCTTAAGTCCCACAAAATCAGTACTTTTTGAAAATTCAAGGATCTCATTTTTCCTTTCTTCAGAGTGGGGTCGTTTATAGGAGGGATTGTCTTTGTGGGTAGTTTGCATGATATAGTCTGCTAAATGCATCGCATAGGCGCTATACCTAGATCTCATGAGCTCAAGGGCCGTAGTGGGCGATTTCCTTAGGTGAAAGGGTTCACAGCAGTCGCTATAGAGCTTATGGCTCTTACAGAGGCAGGAAAGGGGCTTATTCATAGTAATCATTTTTTTAATTTTAAATCATTTTACCTCTATTATTATAAATGGTGAAGAATTTTCTTTTCCTAGCTGTGTCTAGGGATGTTTCGTAAAGAAATATTTTTAATTTCTGTTTTTGATAATGCGAGTTGCTAAATAAAATTTTAATTTTACAATGAAAGTTTAGATTGCATATTATACATTTTTAAAATAAATTTTCACATGCTAAATATATAAAATTAAATTTATAAAAACTGGATTTGCTTATTTTCTCTTTTCAAAATTTTATTTTATATTAATAAAAATGTAGTAAAAATTTAATTATTGTTGAATTTATATAATTGATTTGATAAAGTGATTGTTCAAATTAAGGAATAACTTTAATTAATAAATAAAATGTTTTGGGGGTAAATATGGGATCAGCAATGCCTGGAGTCGTTCGAGGTATATTATTAGGAGCGCCGTATTTGTATGGCAGTTCCGGTAGCATATCCAGTCCTTCTGCCGAAGGGGGGAAAACAGATGACATGATCAATAGTAATGGATTTGAAAGTCCTGCGCTAAATGATTTCATGGTAAATCTTGCTCTTAATTATTCTACTGCGCAACTCGCTTTAGAAGTGATTGCTTTAGTAGAATTCGCGGAAATTCCACTTCTCTATCGCGGTGTTGTATTTTTAAGCCCCACTCTTGTCGCCCTAACATCTGTAGGAGAGAATTATTTGCCTGAAGATTGGGCTAAACGTTCAGTAGAACTCAAAGCCAATATAATGAAGGCAAATGAAACTATATGTATGGTAGCTTCTGTTACATCTTCTGTTGCGCTCATTGTTTTTGGACAACCGGTAACAGGTGGTGTGGCTCTTACTTTCGTTGCTGTTTCTCTTATCAGAAAAAATATGAAAGACTGTACTTATACTGAGCTTGCTTTTAAATTGGCTCCTTATGCGGCATTAGCAATTGGAACAGCAGGCGTTACTACTTTTTTCATGCCAGCTGCTGCAGGATTATTGACACAAGCAGTTACCGGGGGCACAGTTACCCAATTAGCTACAGGTGTTGGGACGACAGCCGTTACAGCGTTGTTTGATGCCGTAACAAAAAGAATGAAGTCAACCGATGACCCATCTTCGAACTCTTCAGTAGTGTCAGGAAGCGCGGTACAAACAAATCGCGTTGATGATAAGAATCGATCTTTAGCTGCACCATCTTTAGTGAGTTTAAATGAGGGTGATGCTCTAAAGCAAGCTTGGGAAGAGGCAAATAATCGTACTATGTTGGAAGGTGTATGGGATCAGGCTTCGTCTCCTAAAGTTATAGGTTTGGAAGATTTGATTGCGCTTTCTACAGCATGGGAAGAAGCAAGCGTGGGTGATAAAATAGAAAGAGCTAAGGCTTTAGTGGAATCTTCTGAGTACTTAATTGAGGAAGATGTATTTGAGCAATTTAGAGAAGCTTTAGAAGCAGCAATGAGAGAAGCTGAAGAAAAGGCGGCTGAGGCATTGCGCTTAGAAGAAGAGAGAAAAGCTCAAGAAGTTGAAAGAAAGCGTATGATTGAGGAATGTAGAAATCCTGCTGCTGAAGAGAAACTTAGAAGAGCAATTGAAGTAGATAGGAAAAAGCCAATTATGGAAAGAACGTTTTTCGGGGCTAGACTCTAAGATTTCTAAAGTTTTTTGGTGATAAATCGCTTATTTAGATTTTCAGTCTAAATAAGCGATTTTTTTTTCATTGTAGGTGTGTTGAAGAGTGCGTGCTCGAGACTTCAGAGCGTTCATGACTATTGTCATATCTACCCGCCTACTAGTCAAAAGCACGCAAAATTTACAGTAGCTCTTTGCCGCATTCCCAAAGATAATCTGGTAGTTCTTCAGTCAAAACTCTATTTTCTAAAAGTTTGGCTACTTTTTTCTCTATTAAAATCGCATGAGGAATAGGTAGGGAAGGACCTGTTTTTGAAATGATATAAGAGGTTACTGATTTGATTTCTTGAATCAAGTCATCAGATAGATGTTGAAAATTGTCGATGAGATAGTAGTATTCGATTTGTGTTGTTGTATCGATGAGTTTTGCTTTGGGGTTATTTTTTATAAGGTTCTGAATAATCTCTAGGAGATGCTTTGATAAATCGTTTTGTTTTACTTTAAAGAGATAGAGGCTTTCACGAAGTTGATTGAGTGAAAGTTGTATGGAATGATCTTCTTCGCTTTCGATATAAAATCCTCCTTCGAAAGAAGTTTTTGCCATGCGCATGAGTCTCGAAATATATTCATAGATGAGGCTGTGTTTTGCTGCATTTGTATCCCAAGAAGAGTACCAAGCATAAAATTCTGATATATTTCTAAAAAGCTGTCTTCCACGAAGTAGATCATTTCCTGTATCAAATGAAATTCCGTACTCGGTTTTCCATGAAGACCGTGGTATGGTAGATGCTGAATTAGAATATTTCATCTTCTTTTCTCTTTATAGCAATTAACTTCATTTTATTAATTAACAATTAAAATAAAACGTTTTTCTTATTTATTTAAAATTTTAATGTTTAGGATTAGTTTTTAATCTGTTCGTTTATAGTGAATCGAAATATAAAAAATCTAAAGATGATGAATCGCATAACTCGAATTTCTATAGAGTTACGTTTCTTTGTTTGCGTCAAATCGACGTAATTGTTACGATCATTTTAGATAAAAAAGTATGATAAGAAAAAGAGACGTATATGAAAGAATTTGTAGAATATCTTATCAAAAATCTTGTCAGCGATCCAACTGGAGTTAATGTCAAGATGCTCGATCAAGAAAATCGATGGACGATTCAAATCTGTGTGACATCTCAGGATGTAGCAAAAGTCATCGGAAGACAAGGAAGAACAATTCAAGCTCTCCGCACGCTTGCTGTTTCGATTGGCGCAAGATTAGGAAGAAAGGTTGTAATTACTCTTGTGAATGAATTGACATAAGTTGTATGCATTTTGCTAAGAGAAACATAGAAAAAGGTAGGACTATATGGAATTCGGATTATCTGTTGAACAGCAAGAAGTTAATGGGAGCCAGATCCTTCGTTTAGATGGTAGGATTGATGCCTCAACTTGTGTAGTGCTCGAAAAGGAAATTCAGGAACTTTTAACACGAAAGCCTGTTTTGATTGCATTAGACTTCTTTAAAGTTGATTACCTTAGTAGCGCAGGAATGCGCGTACTTCTCTCTTCGGCAAAAAAAATCAAAACATTAGAAGGGAAATTCGTTTTATTTGGAATTCATGAAGATGTCATGGATATAATTAAAATGGCAGGATTTGAAAAAATCCTAAAAATTTGTACCAACGAGAGGGAAGCCTTAGCAGCCCTCCACTGATTTGGGAGATTGTTTTGACTCAAGGATTGCTTTTTGGCGAACAGGAGGTAGAAGGGCTGTTAGGAGGTTTTACGCTTCCGGAGAAAGAAAAAACTCCATCTCCTGTCAAAAAGAAAAAAATTATCGTGCTTTCAGGTCCTACGAGTGTAGGGAAAACTGAGCTTTCACTTCAAATTGCTAAGAGCATCGGGGGAGAGATCGTTTCAGCTGATTCCATGCAAGTTTACAGAGGAATGGATATTGGTACCGCTAAGGTTCCTAAGACAGAAAGAGATCAAGTTGCCCATCATCTAATCGATTGTCGTGATTTAAATCAAACCTTCAACGTAGTCGATTTTTTTCACGAAGCCCAAATGGCAATTCAAGAGATTTTCCAAAGAGATCATACTCCCATTGTAGTTGGGGGAACTGGTTTCTATATACACGCTTTGTTATATGGACCTCCGACAGGTCCTCCTTCAGTGGGTCCTCTTCGAGATAAGTTAGAGGAGGAAATGAAAGAAGTAGGTCCGGCTTCTCTGTACGCGAAGCTAAAAGAACTAGACCCAGAATATGCCAAAACAATTTCAGAGCGTGACAGACAAAAAATTATTCGCGGACTTGAAATTATCTCGCTTACCAGCAAAAAAGTTTCTTTTTTCACTAAATCGATAGAAGATCATCACATGCATTATGATTTTCGTTGCTGGTTTATCTATTTTCCAAAGGAGATCATCTATCCGCGCATTGAAATGCGTTGCGACTGGATGATCGCAGAGGGCTTTTTGGAAGAGGTGATAGCGTTAAAAAAGCAGGGGCTTGAAAATAATCTCTCAGCCTCACAAGCAATTGGGTACCGTCAATGCTTAGAATACCTAAATTCTGCAAAAACAGAGCAAGACTTTGAAAAATTTGTGTTTTCCTTTAAACAAGCCTCTCGAAAGTATGCAAAAAGACAATTTACGTGGTTTCGTAAAGAACCGCTTTTTCGCTGGGTGAATCGAAATAATGTTTCTACAGAGAGGATTGTGGAAATGATTATTCAAGATATGGAAACGAGTTTTTAGGAGAAAGCTCTTTTGGAAGGATTGCAAAAAAGGCTTTTCTTAAATAAAGAATTGCGATATCTTTTTATCCTTAAAACTGTGTTTTACGCGACTAGAATGACTACTCTTTTCCCTGCGTTTCTATATAAAAGCACTGGTAAAGTCGTTACGGAAGATTTTACAGGTTTTTCACAAACATCATGATCAAAACGTTAAGTTGAAAAAATGAATACTGAGCAACAATTTTTAGAACTCCCAAAAGAAGCAATCGATTCTCCAGTAAAAAATCAAAAAATCCCTAATAAAAAGCCGTTATCTGCTATTTTTGTGGATTTTCTTTCGAAGTGGGAAACATTACCCGCTGTAGAAGATAAGCTTAAGGCTTCGGTTGACTTTATGCGATCTACTCTTGCTCAAACAGGAAGTCCGTCTTTTAAAGACTTCTGGGAAGTTCGTAAGCTTTCTCTCTTTCTTTTTAAAGAAAATATCAATCCTATTCTGCGAAGTCAATTTTGGGCTGAATTCTCTGAATTATCTGCCGAAGCGCGTCGCCTTAAGGAGATCTTGGACGAGCAGTCTTCTTTTGCTGCTGAACAAATTCATTTAGCCATCCAAGCTATGGAATTTGATGTAGAAAATTATCAAAGCCTTCTTCCACAAATCGAGCTTCCCGCATTTCCAGTTCATAGTAAAATTTTCTTGGAAAAGAAAGATTTTTATTTTTCTCTCCAGCAAGAGCTTGAGCTGCTAAACCATTTGGCCTCTCGGATTAACTCTCTTCGTAAAGAGACTGTGAAAATAGAGATGAGAATCCGTCAGAAAAACCAGTTTTTTGAGCGTTTATCTCTCATAGGGGATAAAGTGTTCCCGAAAAGAAAAGAACTGATCAAAAATCTTTCTGAAGCCTTTTTGCTTGATGTAGAAGATTTTATCACTAGAAACTTTACTGATTTTCCAGAAAATAGAATTCCTGTCTATGTGCTTAGAGAGGAGATTAAGTCTCTACAAGAAATCGCTAAAATCCTCACTTTAAATACACACTGCTTTACTCAGACTAGAATTAAATTGAGTGAATGCTGGGACCAGATCAAACTTTTTGAAAAGGAACGTAAAAAAGAAGTGATCCAGAAAAAAATGGTTTCTCGGCAGAACTATGATCAGGTCATGGAGCATATTAAAGAACTTACAGCCTATTGCCTTAATGAGGATGCTTGTTCTGTAGAGGAGTCAAAAAAATCTGAAGAGATCATTACTTTGATGCGAGGACTTGACTTAGGAAGAGATGAAGTCAGGAGCCTGAAACAAGAATTACAAGATGCAAAAAAGCCTATTTTAGATCGTATTGAATCAAAACGATTAGAAAGAGAAAATGAACAAAAGCAAGCAGAGAAATTACAGCGCGAAAAAATTACAGCCCTTAAAAAGAATATGGAAGAGCTTCTAGCGGATGGAATGGGCTGGGATATCGAAAAAGTTGTACAACTACGCTTGCAATATCAAAATGAACTCGATGATCTTCCCATCCATAAATCAGAAAAATTCCAGTTTGATCGCCTTTTTAAACAGATCAAAGACCTGATTTCTGAGAAAAAGGAAAAGGCTCTTCTCAACTTGTCCCAAGATGAGCTCGCAGCTCTCGATCAACTAGGAGAAGTTCTTCAGCAGAAAAAGCAAAGAAGGCTTGAGATGAAGCAACAACTCGAAAATTATAGAAAATCGCTTGGAAACTCAGGTCTTGACTTCGAAAAAGCTATGCTTCTTCGTGAGCTTATTGACGAGGAAAAAGGTTCTTTAGACAAGATTAATCAATCTATTTCAGAAATTGAAGAAAAGATTCAAGAACTGGAAGGGAGATGATTTGTTTGCAAGAAAGGCAAGTGCATTTGATTTAGATTATACTCTAGTTCAAATAAATAGCAGCTTCGCATTTTGCAAATATCTTGTTGCAGTAAAAACTTTGCCTGTTTCAGCTTTTTTCTATGCTGTTCTTATTTTTATAAGGCATCGTTTTTTTGGACTTTCATTGCAAGAAATGCATGAAAAAGTATTCCACCGTGTGCTACGTGGAAAGGATTTGGGACATTTAGATGCACACGGAGAAATTTTCTGTAAAACTTATCTTCTTAAAAAAGTATATGCTCCGGCAGTAGCTTTACTTATGGAAGCAAAGCAAGCAGGGCATTATACCCTATTGGTTTCTAGTTCACCGAGTTTTTTAGTCAGACATGTTGCAGATTTTTTTCACATAGATGAATGGAGGGCTACGGAGTATGAGGTGGATTCTAATAATTGTTTGCAAAGGATTCGTAGCTTAGTAGATGGAAACACGAAAGCCGAATGGATAGCAAGCTTGAAAGCAAGGCAAGGGATCGATAGAGAGAGCATCACTGCCTATTCAGATAGCTATTTGGACATGCCTTTTTTACTTTCAGCTGGGGAAGCTGTGGCCGTCAATCCTGATAGAAAGCTTAAAAAAATTTTTAAGCAAAAAAATTGGCGCGTGATTTAAAGACCAAGTACGTTATACTTATCATAAATTTTACAGATTTTTCAAAAATGAGTAAAAAAAAGATTGGTTTTTTAGGGGGAACGTTTGATCCTCCTCACTTTGGACATATTAATTTTTCCTTAGAGATGCAAGAAAAGCATCAATTAGATAAGATTTTGCTTTGTCCTGCTGGAATTCCACCTCATAAAACTGTGAACGCTCCTATAGCTTCACCAGGACAAAGGCTCGATATGGTGACCCTCGCCTTTGAGGGGGTGAAAGGGGTCGAAGTTATCAATATAGAAGTGAAGAAGACAGAGCCATGCTATACAATCGATACGATTCGAGCCTTGCATGAAAAGTATGCTCAAAAAAAAGAAGACGTAGAATTTTTTTTACTTTTGGCTGAAGATGCAGCGCTTGGCCTCGCCTCTTGGAAAG
>DAIEPN010000233.1 GCA_027348355.1 Chlamydiota bacterium
TTTTCATTTCTCCTTTGGAGCGATCTTTTCTTCGAAAAGATTCTCTACACATGCCTTTAGAAAGGATTTTGGGAAATGAAAAAGCAAAAGGGGGATTACCAATTGGTTTTTTCTCTGAAATTGCCGAAATCCAAGTTGCACGCGAAGTTGAAAAATTCCACGAAAATCTGCTCAATATAGAAGTTAAAGAAGAAGATGTATTTAAACTGTGTTTAAAAACTTCTTGTAAGGCCCCATTTTGGCAGGGAAGAAGTTTGCAGATGCCGGCGCTTGTTTTGAAGTATGACGATGTAGAATACACCTTTATTGGCGATTTTGCAGAAGTAGCATCTGAGGGGCTTCTTTTTCATGGGGAGGACTCTTTAGAAGACCTTGTCAAAGTTTGGCCGCTCTATCTTGTTTTTCTAAATCTTCCTAATTCCGAATTTTTCTCCAAAAGAGATTTGCTGTTAACAAAAGAAGGAAAAAGAAAATCTTTCCTCTTAGCAGATAGTAAGCACGATCTGCTCTCCTACCTTTCTTACTTTGCACTTGCCCAGAAACACATTTCCCCTCTTTTTCCGAAATGGTCGGATTCTTTGCTTCTTGCTCAGGAAAAGGATTTTGAGAAGGATGTGCGGAGCTTTTATAATCCTTCTTTCCAAACCTATAAAGACAGGTACATGGATTGGTTACTAACTCGGGATGGACTGCCTAATACAAGCCTTGTGTTTCAAAATTGGTCTTCTTATTTACGATATGTCTTTTCTTCCTTGCTTGCGATAGAAGAGGAGAAAAGGAGATGAAGCATTTTGATGTTTTAGATCGAGACCTTGATATTTTTGGTAAACATTTTTTGGAAGCCTCAGCCGGTACTGGGAAAACGTTTGCTTTAGAAAATTTAGTGTGTAGGCTGTTATTACACCATGAGAAATCAATTCCGATAGAGAAAATTCTGATCGTTACCTTCACGAAAGCATCAACAAGAGAGATTAAAGCACGGATTCGATCTACTTTAGAAAATGTGAAGCATTATCTTATCTATGACCCAATGGCTTTAGATTATGTAGCAAGCTTACACGAAAGGGGTGAAGCGCAAGACGCTCTTAGAAAAGTAGAAGATGCGCTTGCCAATTTTACTCAGGCGCAGATCTATACCATTCATGGCTTTTGCTATCGTATGCTACAAGAGTTTGCTTTCACTGCGGATATGGGCCTTCATATTACAGATGTAGAGGACTTTGGATATAAAACGATTGCAAAAGAGAGAGTAAAAGATTTTCTTCGACTTGGTCTCAGTGATTCTTATAGTCCCTCGCAGGTAGAAAGGATCTTGCGCAAGGAAGGATATGATGTAGATGCGTTTGCAGAAAAGCTTGTAAAGATGATTGAAAAGGGGGTTTATATCTCTTCAGACATCAGCTTTAGCCAAGCAGTAGCACAGGTTCAAAAAAAACTACAGGAAATCTCTAAAACTTACTCTGTGAAAGTCGAGGACTTTTTGCAAGATTATAGAAAGCTTGCATCCTGTTATAAAAGGATGACATCTCAGGCTTTTGAAAAGCAGGCTCTTTTCTTAGGAAAACTTCTCGAAGAACAAGTTTTTGCAGAGAGGGATATTAGCTCGCTTTTACAGCAGGAAGAGCTATTTTTAGAAGGAATGGAAGAAGGAAATAGGAAGATAAGATCTTCTTTACCCGAGAAAAACACTCTTTATTACCCAGATATTTTTGCAAAGCTGCGAGAAGAGATTTATCCAATCTTTGAAAAAATGAATGATGCATCTCACACAATGCTTCGTATGGGACGAGATTTTCAAGAGCTTTGGCAGAAAAAACAAAATGCTGTGGAACTATTTTCTCCAGATGACATTGTAAAAAAGATGGCAAAGAGCGTAGAGAATGCCGAATTTGTTTCAGAAGTTCAAAAAAAATATGATGCTTGTGTTATCGACGAATTTCAAGATACAGACACGCTTCAATGGAAGATTTTCCGTACCCTTTTTCTTGATTCTCAAAATCCGATTAGGTCTTTATGTTTTGTGGGAGATCCTAAGCAGTCCATTTATAGCTTTCGAAAAGCAGATTTGTATACCTATCTGCAAGCTAAAAATGAAGTAGGTGAAAGCTCTGTATTAAGTACAAACTATAGGTCACAGCCCTCTCTTGTAAAAGCTCTCAACACACTTTTTTCTTCGGAGACGGTCAAAAGCTGGATTCGTTTGCCATCACTTAATGCCGAGATGGAATACCTTCATGTAAAGGCCTCACCGCGTGCTGAGGAAGAAGTTTTTGAAGATGGAAAAGGAAGTCTTCATTTCTTTATTGCAGAAAGTACATCAGGAAGAGAAAAAAGTTGGCCGTCTCCCAAGATGGAAGAAAAATACTTTTTTCCTTTCATTGCCAACGAAATTCTTTATTGGAAGAAAAGAATTCCTGCTAAAGAAATTGCTGTTTTGGTCAGAGATCGCTTTCAGGGTAAAAGATTATTTGGGTATTTGAAACAGAAGAACATTGCAGCTTTCATAAAGAGAAGCGATTCTTTGACAGAATCTCCTATTTTTACTGCTATGCAGGAGCTTTTTGGAGCAATTTTAGAATATGGGGATGTGCGTTTTCTTAAACGCATTTTAGGAAATAGTTTAATCGGATTTTCTGCAGCGGAGATCCAAGGGGGACTCGAAAATCCGCTATTAGAAAAGGCCAGTTTATTTTTTTATAATCTTTT
>DAIEPN010000242.1 GCA_027348355.1 Chlamydiota bacterium
CGTAGCTTTGCGGCTTTTTCATATTCTTGCTTTGCTATCGCCTCTTCTTTACCGATTCGAACTTCTTCAATTTCCGCATCCATTTTAGTAATGCTTTGCGGCTGATGCATCATAGAGATACGAGCTTTTGCTCCAGCCTCATCGATGAGGTCGATCGCTTTATCCGGTAAAAATCTTCCCGCAATATATCTATCGGAAAGGAAGACTGCTCCTTTAATTGCAGCTTCTGTATAAATGCATTTGTGGTGTTCTTCATATTTAGCTTTAAGGCCCATCAAGATGATGTTAGATTCTTCCGCTGAAGGCGGTGCTACCAGGATCTTTTGAAATCTTCTCTCAAGAGCAGCATCTTTTTCGATATGCTTTCTATATTCATCAATGGTAGTCGCTCCAATACACTGAATTTCACCACGTGAAAGAGCTGGTTTTAATATGTTTGAAGCATCGATGGCACCTTCTGCAGCGCCAGCACCTACAATTGTATGTAGCTCGTCAATAAAGAGAAGAATATTTCCGTTCTTTTTGATTTCGTCCATAACAGCTTTAATTCTTTCTTCAAACTGACCACGGTACTTAGTACCCGCAATCATGAGCGTGAGATCAAGAGAGATGAGTTTCTTCTTAGAAAGATGATCGGGCACGTCACCTTTGACTATAGCTTGGGCCAGGCCCTCTACAATGGCTGTTTTCCCAACCCCTGCTTCTCCTATGAGTACGGGGTTGTTTTTACGTCTTCTGCATAGGATCAAAATAAGCCTTTCGACTTCGTCTTTTCGTCCAATCACAGGATCTAGTTTTCCTTCCCTACAAAGCTCTGTCAAGTCATGACCATACGCTTTTAAGGCTGGCATTTTGCTATCTGCCCCTGCCATTTTCTCTTGTGATTTAGAGGTGGGCGGTGTGCCCGGCATACCGATAGGAGGAAGTTGAAGATTAAAGCTTTCCAGCTCTTTTAAAATCTCTTTACGAACTTCTTTAAGGTTAACATTCAGATTTTCAAGGACTTGCGCTGCAACACCGTCTGTTTGACGAAGTAAGGCTAAAAGTAGGTGTTCTGTACCGACATAATTATGGTTCAAGCTTGCAGCTTCTTCATTTGCAAATTCAAAAACTTTTTTTACTTTTCCCGTAAGTGCCGGATCTCCATAGACTTGGATCTCAGGGCCAAAACCAACCATTTTTTCGACTTCATTGCGAACGGTCTCATAATCCAAAGATAGGTTTCTAAGAACGTTTACAGCGATTCCTTGTCCAAGTTTTAAAAGTCCTAAAAGCACGTGTTCTGTGCCTAAGTAGTTATGGTTAAGGCGCTGAGCCTCTTTTTTTGCTAGTTTTATAACCTGTTTAGCTCGGTTCGTAAATTTGTCAAACATGGTCTATTATCCTGCTTTTGTGTGGAAACCGTATCTTAAGAGGTAAGGTATTTTCTGGCAAATAGAGAAGAAAAAGGACTTAAAAAAGGATGTAACTCTTTGACTTTCAATGTAAAGAGTTGGAAAGATGGAAGTGTTTATCCGAATTCTAACTGGGAAAAAAAACTTCAATTTCAACTCTAAGATAAAGAGAATGAGATACTTGCAAAGTATGTACATATGAAAGTTTGTTATATTCAATAGCTTCGACGATTAATTTTAATTTTGTAGTTATTAATAGTTAATAACTTGTAATTAAAAGTTTGTTAATTAAAATAATTAATTTGAAATTAAATAATAAAAATTATACTATTTAACTTAACAAAATTAATGGTAGGAAAAAATATATGTCATTCGCCCTAGTAACTCAGATAAGCGTAGTAAGCCCGATGCACTGGTTGGATCCAACTTGGGTTAGGGATTTGGAGGGATCCGTCCTTTCTAGAACTTTTACAGCCGCAAAGGCTGTAGTTACAGCTCCTGTTCGAAGAGCTGCGAATTTCGCGAATGATACTATCATTACTTGTTTAGATTCGATGCTTGATAGTCTCGAGCAATCCGAAGGCGAGGTAGTCGTAATCGATGAAGCAGGTAATATTCCGGGTGAAGGAAGGATTGAGTGTGTGGATGAAGATGGTGAATTAGAAATTTTTTATGATGCAGAAGACACCACAACAGTAGTTTCTAGAACAGTAGATAAAGTGAAAAAATTTGGTAACAGCTCTGTTGGAAAAGCTGTTGTGTCTAATGTGGTTTACATGGTTGGTTCTGCTGTAGGACGAGCTGCTCTTCCTCTAGCGGATAGCCTATTTGAAAATTCAGCGGGTATGTTTCCTACTTTTGTTCTCGGCGGCGCGGCGCTTGGCTTAGTTTTAGTTGCGAATGCAAAAACAGAGTCTGGAAGTAAATGGACAAAGATTGCAACAGCGACTACTATTGCGGCTTTTGTTTGCTTGCAAGCAAGGGATGGATCATCAGGAATGGCTGCAATAGGAGATGTAATAGGGGGTTGCATGGCTCTTAAAGCAATTGATTACGTAGCCGGAAGCAGCACACCTCTTTTAGATCTTGAAAATCCTACTGGTTCACATCTTGTAAACGTATTACCTTCAGTTATAGTTTCTCCAGTGATTGCACCGATAATACGTTCAGTCCTAGGCCCTGTTCTAGGTTCAGCAGCAAATTTAGCCGCTCCTTCTCTTATTTACTACGCAGCTCCGATTAATGAAAATGTCGTTCCTTTACTTTCGGAGGGACGTCGTATTGAGATATTCCACCCAACTCGAGTTTTACAGATGCTTTTGAGTAAGGCTCATGAGAGAGGACTTGAAGGACTTGCAGAAAGTTTAGCAGCCCTCATTATAGCAGATCCTAAAATTAAGGCTCTTATTGAGGCAAATTTAAAAGTGGTTCTTACAAAAGACAACGCGTATAACATTGTTATTCGTATGTTCAATGAGTTTAGCCAATTTATCAAAAATGACAGAGATATCCAAGTGGCAATAGCTAGCGGAGATGTTAAAGTTGTAGAAGCTCTTGTCTTTTACAAACTGAATCAGCAGTTCCCAGCGCTTAGATGGTTGCCGGAAATTGTTTCTTTGAAAGGTCTTTCTGAAACTATTGCTGCGTCGGTTGTAGGAGCTGTAAGATCAGGGGAGGCAGGACTTGTAGGCTGTCCATTTACAGATGACGCACAGTTTGATCAAATGCAAGGAATTTTAGGGGTTTACCTCCATGGTTTCTTAGCTTATTCAGCAGTATATGCAATGGCCTCCGATGACAGCGCTTTGAGCTCAGCGGAAATGCAACTTTTCTATAGAAACTTAGCGGGAATCGTGGGACAATTATATGTAGAACGTCTTCCTATATCGCAAATAGCTATAAGAGCGATTACAGGCGGTGTTGATGTAGCGATTCAAGTGGCAGTTCCATCTAATGCAAAGATTGTAGAAATAACGGATGATGAAGAAGCTGTCAAACCAACTGGAATATTCGGAAGAATAGGTAGTATTTTCCAATTAGCTGTCAGCGCGTTGATCCTCTTCTTCGCCTCATTCTTTTATGCTGCATCTAGTGAAGCCAAAGAAATTGGTGAGGGTGAATCAGTTGCAGAGAAAGAAGGGGATAGAATTGCTCCTACTAGATCTTCTGGGACTGATGGAATAGGAAATTCTGATGATCTACCTCCTCATAAATTAACTAGGAGAAGAGTAGATATGCCAGTGATCACAGTAGGAAACAAGCTTAATCTTGCAGGGTTATCAGCTTCGGCAGCATAACATATTCTGTTCAGTTTTAAACTTGTAAAGAGGTTGGATTTGATTCCAGCCTCTTTTATTTACGCTTCAAAAAAAATCTTACCAAAACCTTGTTTGAAAGAGAGCTGTTATCTAAAGGTTCTCTAAAAAATAGGAAATTTAGGCTTCAAGATTTCAAAAAATCATTATATTTTTCTTTAAATCTGTCCTATTTACCGTTCATTCCAAGAAAGATAGCTAAAGTTTGATAAACTTACCTTTTGCAATATTTTGTATGACAGGGTATCTTATGTCTCATTTATCTAGAGAAAACTATGTGGAAAGTGATTGATACGGGTCTTGCCTACGCAAGTGAAAATATGCGTATAGATCAAGAGCTTTTACAAAACCTTTCAGATGATCCGATCATCCATTTTTATGATTGGAAGGAGGAGGCTGCAACGTATGGATATTTTGTTCGTCCAGAGAGCTACTTGGATTTCGAAAAAGTAGGAAAAAGAGGCCTTTTCTTAGCGCGTCGTCCGACAGGGGGAGGGATTGTATTCCATAAATGGGATTTTGCCTTTTCTGTGTTAATCCCCAGTAATTCTCCCTTTTTTTCTATGAATACATTAGAAAACTATGGTCTTATCAATAGGGCTGTTTTATCGACTGTAAAAAAATTTTTGCAAAGAAGCCCTGAGCTTATTTTTCAGGACGCAGAGAGCTTTGATATTACAAGCAACCGTTTTTGCATGGCAAGGCCTACAAAATATGATGTTGTGATGGAAGGAAAAAAAGTAGCAGGGGCAGCACAAAGAAGAGATAAAAAAGGGTTTCTGCATCAAGGAATGATTGCACTACAGTTGCCTGATGAAGAATACTTACGAGATGTTTTACTCCCTGGGAGCCGTGTGGTCGAGGCGATGAGAAATTTTACTTATCCTCTTCTTGGAAAAGAAACCGGAAAAAAACAGTGCGATGAAGCAAAAAGAGAATTAAAAGTGTTGTTACAAAAATATTTAGTGGAGAACATCTGACCATGTCAAAACAAGAATCGGCAATTACCCCGAAAAGAGAAGAAGATTATCCAGAATGGTATCAGCAGGTCGTTAAAGCTGCTGACCTGGCTGAACATTCTCCCGTGCGTGGATGCATGGTCATTAAACCCTGGGGATATGGGATTTGGGAAAATTTACAGAAAATTTTGGACGGGATGTTAAAAGCAACCGGCCATGTAAATGCGTATTTCCCTTTGTTCATTCCACTTAGCTTTTTAGAAAAAGAGGCCCAGCATGTGGAAGGTTTTGCAAAAGAATGCGCGATCGTCACACATCACAGGTTAGAGAAGAACGAAGAAGGAAAGCTTGTTCCTGCAGGACCTTTAGAAGAACCTTTAATTGTGAGACCTACATCTGAAACAATCATTGGCGCTACGTTTGCTAAATGGGTTGAGTCTTATCGAGACTTGCCTCTTTTGATCAATCAGTGGGCAAACGTGGTTAGGTGGGAGATGCGCACCAGACT
>DAIEPN010000259.1 GCA_027348355.1 Chlamydiota bacterium
CCCATGTTACATCTAAGCAAACACGTATTGTTACCATTCCGATAGGGTATGGAGATGGGTATCCTAGGATTCTTTCTAATCGTGGAAGTGTGCTGATAAGGGGGAAGCGTTTCCCAATTGTGGGTACAATTTGCATGGACCAATTTATGGTTGATGTAGGGGATCAAGAAGTATATGTAGGAGAGGAAGCTGTCTTGATTGGCAAGCAAGGGGAAGAAGAGATTTCTTTATGGGAAGTGGCTAAACTTTGCGATACAATCCCGAATGAGATTTTATGCGGCTTTAATGATCGAATTCCTAGGGTATACCATGGAAAGTAAACAAAAGAGGCTGTTCTTTGGATTAGAAGTGCTTTCAGCATGGCCTGAATCCTGGCCAAGGGGAAAGATCATCGAACCTGCTTTTAGGCACATGACGATCGCATTTTTGGGAAATTGCGATTATCCTTCTCTGCAAGAGCTTTTACAAGATATCCCAAAACCAGAGTGCTATCTAGGGCTTTCGGGGGTGCTTGATACCTGTCTTTTTTTACCTGAGAAATCTCCGCATGTTGTATGCTTCCACATGCAGTTTTTTGCTTTGCAAAAACTCATGTTTTACAGGGAAATGCTACGAAATTGGTTAAGAGAGCATACCTTTCTTCCCAAAGAGATGCAAAGAGAGGAATTCCTCCCGCACATGACAATTGCGAGAGGCGATTTTGAAAAAAATGCTTGGGAAAAGATGTTTATAAAACTTCCCTTTGTGACAAAAAATATCCATCTTTATGAGAGTTTAGGTAATTCGCAGTACCGCTCCTTATGGGAAATTCCCATTGTCCTTCCCATGGAAGAAAAACCTCATATGGCAGATCTCGCTTTTATCATCAGAGGAGAAAATTCTTTAGAGATGCATCAAAATGCTCTTATTGCGCTCGCTTTTCATTTTCCTCCTCTTATTTCTTATTTCCCGACAGAGTTTTTACCAGATAATTTAGATCTGATCATATTCTCTCTTAATCAAACAATTGCTAAAGCTGATACTGAGATAGGATGTCCGTTTAAAGCTGTAAGCTTTCATGGAGAGATAAAAAAAACTCCCGAAGGTTTTTTAGAATGGGAGATGATTGTTGATGTTTGATCTGCAAAAGGTAGCACCTGGCATTTATCAGCTTCCACAAAAATCGGGGATGATAGTACCGGGCCTTGTGATTGCTTCAGAAAAAATGCTTCAAGACCTTTCAATGGAAAAAGCTTTGGAGCAAGTTTGTAACGTAGCTCATCTTCCCGGAATTGTAGGCTATAGCATTGCTATGCCTGATATCCATTGGGGATATGGATTTCCAATTGGCGGTGTAGCCGCGATGGATGCCGAGCATGGTGTGATTAGTCCCGGAGGAGTCGGTTATGACATCAATTGCGGGGTAAGGGTGGCTCTTCTTGAAGAGAAATTTTCCACCTTTTCCAAAGTGCAAAAGGAGCGCCTCCTAAATAGAATTTATTCTCTAGTTCCTTCCGGTGTAGGACACGGACAAAAAAAAGAAACAGGGCTCTCTGAAAGCGATTACAAGAAAATTGCAGAGCATGGAGTGAATTGGGCAATAGAAAAAGGCTACGGTTTTAAAGAGGATTTAGATCATATCGAAAGTTTAGGAAAATTAGAAGGCGCAAGCGTATCCGATGTATCCACCTTCGCTAAAAACCGAGGGAAAAACCAGCTAGGTTCAATTGGTTCTGGTAACCATTTTGTAGAAATTGGAGTAGTTGAAGAGATCTTCTGTGCGGAAACGGCAAATGCTTGGAAAATCCAAGAAGGACAAACCTACGTTCTTATTCATTCGGGATCTAGAGGGTTCGGACATCAGATCTGTCAAGATACACTCGAAAAATTTATTGGACTTGGTTATGCGAAAAATCTTCCTGATAAACAACTTGTTTGTGCGCCGATCCAAAGCGATGCGGGACGAAGTTATTTTAGATCAATGGCAGCTGCTGCTAACTTTGCATTTAACAACAGACAAATCATTTTGCATGAGGTCAGAAAAGCTTTTGAAGAGGAATGTGGAATAAAGCCTTCTTCCATTAGACTTCTCTACGATGTTTGCCACAACATTGCAAAGTTTGAAAAACATAACGTGAATGGTGAAATGAAAGAGCTCTGTGTCCATCGAAAGGGGGCTACAAGGGCGTATGGAAAAGGATCTCCTGAGCTAAGTTCTTTTTTTCAAGCAACGGGACAACCTGTTTTAGTTCCAGGAGATATGGGTAGAGCCAGCTATATTTTAGCAGGTCTTGGTAATCCCATGACTTTTTGTAGTTGCTGCCATGGAGCCGGACGCTCTCGAAGTCGGATTCAATCTTCTAAGAATTGGAAACATCAGGATGCTCTTCAATATATGCAGGCCCAAGGGGTTCTTCTCAAAGCCGATTCCTACCGCACCATTGTTGAAGAGATGCCAGATGCGTATAAAGACGTAACGGAAGTAGTACAAGCCGTTGAAGAAGCGAACCTCTCTAAAAACGTGGCTAAATTAAAGCCGCGCTTAGTTATAAAAGGGTAGTCAATCCTTTCTTTTTTTATCCTCCACTTAGGTTTGTAAAAAAAACTTGTCATGTCATACCCCGCAGGTTATGGTTATTTTTACTAAGCAGTCTCTTTTAAACTGTGGTTTTTATGATTTTTGAAGATCGCAAAGATGGTGGACAAAAGCTGGCTATGCTCTTAGAAAGCCACAAGAGCTCTAAAAGCACTGTTGTTCTTGGACTTGCAAGAGGTGGGATGGTACTTGCCTATGAAATTTCTAAAAAGCTCAATTTACCTTTGGATGTTCTTGTAGTAAGAAAGATTGGGGCTCCTTTTTCTCCGGAATTTGCAATTGGTGCTTTAGTAAGAGGGTAAGTTGTACTTCAT
>DAIEPN010000011.1 GCA_027348355.1 Chlamydiota bacterium
AAAGTGTTATCAATGTTTGTTGGCGTGAATTTACTCAAAGAGAATGAAATTTTTGAACAGAGACATCTTTTAAAAGCTCTTCAAAACCATTTCCCGACCGCGCGCGCAATAGAGGATTCGCTCTTTGTTAATGAAAATCGAGATGATCGTATCATTACGATTTATTTAGAGGTCGAGAAAGAAGAGGGAGGGGATTTCACAATAGAAGAGATTAAAAATTTGCGTAAAGTTCTCCCGAATGAACTCAAATCTCAAGTTGAGCATCTCTTAAGGCCTGTTTTTATGCCGCGTAATGAGGAAGAAGTTATGCGTAATATTATCACCTTGAGCCAACAGCTCAAATATGTAAATGACATTCCGCAAGTTATCATTTCTTTTGATGAACAGACGGATGCTGACCTGTCCTTTACTGTGATTTTAGTTAGAATTCTCAAGCCAGAAAGTCTTTTGATCGAGAAATTGTTTCATGATGCGGAAACAGGGCTTAAATTTTTCCCGGATCGTATTAGAAAGGTTGGGATGCTTAGAAAGAGATATCCTAAAGAAGCTACAGTATTTCGAGCTTGTCTTCCTAACACAGCCTTTTTACGAAGCGATCATACCGTAGACCTATATAAAGCAAGACAAGAAGTTATTACCGAGCTCCAGAAGATTATCGGAGAGGTAAGGGATTTTAATGGTGGTATGATTTCTAAACAGATAGAGGTGTTTCTATCTTTAAAAAAATCGCTTGGCGATATTGGCGAGAAAAATGAGTTTCTATTAGAAAATTTTTATCATTCAGTTTTTCCAGTGGAAATGAGAAGTCTTATCGATTCCGAGCCTTTAAAAGAGCTCTTTCTGCTTTTTCTAGATCTTTCCCAAAAATCCGGAGGAGATAAGAAAAATTTTGAGATCCTTTCTAAAGAAAATGAAAAGTACGCTTTTGTGATGATCTCTATGCAAGACTTTTCTTTAAAACAACCGGTTTTTGATGCAGTTGAACGAGTTCTTATATCTTCCCCCGGCCTTGTATTTTTGCATTTGCAAATGTTTGAGGTGAGTTACATAGGGTATATATATTTTTGTGATAATACCGAGAAAAGGCAGCTTTTTATTTCCGCGGTCCAACAAGCCCTTGACTTTTGAGAAATGACACATTATCTTCTTAGAAAGGTTCTTTTTATTTTCATCGTATATTGATTTAATTGAAAAGTGGTTTATATGACAAAAAAATGGCATGTAAGGGTCGAACCTTCGATTTTATCGGGTGATTTTGGCTCATTAAGTACTGAAGCGAAACGAGTTGAGGATGCAGGGGCTGATGCGATACATATCGACATCATGGATGGCCATTTTGTCCCTAACCTTACTTTAGGGCCAAGAACGGTAGCTGCGATCAATCGAGCCACAAATTTGTTTTTAGATGTCCATTTAATGATCTACAATCCTTTTGACTATATAGAAAAATTTATTGAAGCGGGGGCAGATCGAATTACTTTTCACGTAGAAGCGACTGAAAATGTGGAAGAAACACTTTCTTATATTCGAAAATGTGGGGTGAAAGCAGGACTTGCATTTTGTCCCGAAACTTCCTCCTCTTTTATTCCTAAATATTTAGATAAATGTGATTTGGTACTCCTTATGTCTGTTAATCCAGGGTTTGGGGGGCAAACATTCATGCCAGAGGTTCTGGATAAAATAGCTTTTGTCAGAGAGGTTTGTACGCAGTTTGAAATTCGGCAAGGTGGGAAAGTGATCACCGAAGAAGAGAAAAAATTGGGGATAGAGCTTCCTCCGTTTGATATACAGGTCGATGGGGGAATTAATGACCAGACTGCGGAGCTCTGTATAAAAGCCGGCGCCAATGTTATCGTCTCCGGTTCCTATCTTTTTGGAGCCCCTGACCTAGCAGCAGCAATCAATAAATTACGCCAGAGTGGGACATGAAAAAAATTGTCGTTATAGGTGGTGGAACAGGGAATTTCGTGGTCTTAAAAGGACTTAAGAATTATCCCGTGGACCTAAGTGCTATTGTTTCTATGGCGGACGATGGTGGAAGTACGGGGATTTTACGCGACGAGCTGGGGGTGTTGCCTCCTGGTGATGTGAGGCAATGTTTAGTCGCCTTATCTGATTCTTCAAGGCTCATGCGCAGCGTTATGAACTATCGTTTTGAAAATGGGGGGCTTGAAGGACATAGCTTTGGGAATTTACTTCTTTCTGCCTTAGAGAAAGTGACAGGAAGTTTTGAAAGGGCTGTTGAAGAAGCGGGAAGAATTTTATTTATTAAGGGAAAAGTTTTTCCTGTTACAAACCATCCGGTGCGACTCAAAATGATTTTGAAGGATCGCACAGTTTTAGAAGGGGAAAATGAGATCTATCTTTCTCAGCAAATCGACCAAGGGTACAAAAGCATTTATCTTGAGCCATATGCGAAAGCTAATCCACGGGCGCTTGATGAAATTATGCATGCTGATCTCGTTGTATTAGGCCCTGGTGGGTTCCATACCTCTTTGATTCCAAATCTTCTCGTAGAGGGAGTTTGTGAAGCTTTACGCAAAACACAAGCTAAAAAAATTTTTATTGTGAACTTGATGAACCGTACCGGACAGACAACTTCCTTTAAAGTATCTGATTATTTAAGAGAGCTCAATAGTTTTATCGGAAAAGATATCTTTGATTATATTTTAGTGAATAAACAGCGTCCCCCCAAAGAGCTGATTCAAGTGTATTCAGAAGAAGGGGATCTAGTAGAAAATGACTTAAACGAAGATCGTATTATATTAGCCTCTTTACTTGGTGAATTAAAAGAGAGTTCGACAAGCGACTTGATTAAGCGCAATTTGATTCGCCATGACCCTAAAAAAATTGCACAAGAGATAATGAAAATTGTTGATCATCTTTGATTTAGACGATACATTAATCGATACTTCTGTATCGGTAACCCCGATAAAGTTAAATGATGCTTTTTTTCGCATGATGGAAGAGGGTATGCCCATTCAAGATGTATCGCACTCATTGAGTGTTTTGCAGCGTATCAATGCGCAAGCTGAAAGCTCGAAAAATGCGATCGCGGAATTTTTAGAAATTCATGACCTGGATGCTCGTTTTTTATCTGTCGGGGTAAAAGCGATGTATGAAGATTTTTCTGACGACATCAATGTTTCCCCACTTCCTGGAGCGTTAGAAATTTTACAAGAGTTTTCCCAGATGCATCAACTCGCTGTAGTGACCGGCGGAATGGAGTCTCAACAGAGAGCTAAAATGAAAAAGGCTGGTATAGATTTTTCTTTTTTTAGTAAAGTTGTTGTATCGCCAGATAATAGTAAGAAAGACCACTATCAAGCCATTATTGAAGAGCTAGGTTTTGATCCCAAAGATGTTGTGGTGTGCGGAGATCGAATTCAACGAGATCTCTCTCCTGCAAAGGCTTTAGGAATTACAACAATACATATGCGTTTTGGTAGAGGGATCTATTCTCATGGTGATACAAGTGATGTGGATTACTCCATCTCGAACTTATACGAGCTGCAAGGAATTATTCAGCAAATAACGGAACTTTCATCTTCTATATTGGAGAAGCCATGGTAGCAAGTAGTCAAATTATCCCGGGAATGACTTTATCCGTCGACGGTAAAATATACCGTGTTGAATCGGCTGTAAAAGTGACCGTGAGCAAGGGTGTCCCTTTTATTAAAACAAAGTTAAAGTCTTTGATTGATGAAGAGGCTATTGAGAAAAACTTTAAGCTCAATCAAGATGTTCAAGAAGTTTCTCTGTTAGAGAAAAAGTTAGAGTATCTTTACTTAGAAGGAAGAGATTATCTTTTCTTAGATATTGGAAGTTTAGATCAGGTTTTAGTTCCCTCTAATATTATTGGGGACAAAGTGAACTATTTGAAAGAAGGAATTGAGATCAAGGCAATGTTTTATGGTGATTCTATTTTTTCTATTGAATTACCTCAATTTTTAGAGTTGATGGTGGTAAAAACAGAACCTGGTGATTCGTCGCTCCACTCAACGAACGCAACAAAAATTGCTGTATTGGAGACGGGTGCAAAAGTTGATGTTCCTCTTTTTGTTGAATCTGGTGATATTGTAAAAATTGATACTCAGACAAACGACTATGTACAGCGTGTCTAGTATCGCCTTAGGTAATCTTATAGGAGAAAAGCTGTGGAATTAAAACAAGTGAAAGAATTGATCGCTACAATGGAAAAGGCAGGATTAAAAAAACTGAGCATCAAAGAGAAAGATGGTTTCGAGCTGCAACTTGAGATGCAAGAAGAACATCCAGCACACCATCAGGTGTATGCTCCTTCTTTTCCGGTCCATCCTTCGCACCCTCCGCTATTTAGAGAATCAGATCATTTTTCTCGTCACGAAGAAGGAAAAGAACACTCTAAGGAAGGGAGTTCTGAGAAAAAGCCAGAAGGAAAGTATGTTGCTTCTCCCATGGTGGGAACTTTCTATTCTTCACCTTCTCCAGAAGATCCTGCTTTTGTAAAAGTAGGGGACAAGGTCGATGAGAATACGGTTGTATGCATTATTGAAGCGATGAAGGTAATGAACGAAGTTAAAGCAGGAATGAGTGGTGTTGTTGCAGAAGTATGCATCGATAGTGGTCATCCTGTTGAATTTGGAACAAAAATTTTCCGTATTGTATAAGTTTATAGAGAGAAAAAAAGTCCATGCAAAAAGTTTTAATTGCTAACCGAGGCGAAATCGCCGTCAGAATCATCAGAGCCTGTCATGATTTGGGGCTGCAGACTGTTGCTGTTTATTCCCAAGCTGATGCCGAAGCTTTGCACGTTTTACATGCTGATGAAGCGATTTGTATTGGAGAGCCTGCTTCTAAAAATTCCTATTTGAAAATTTCGAATATTTTATCAGCTTGTGAGATCACAGGGGCTGATGCGATTCACCCAGGGTATGGCTTTTTAAGTGAAAACGCCAATTTTGCATCAATTTGCGAAAGTTGTGGACTGAATTTTATTGGGCCCTCTCATAACACAATTGCGATGCTAGGAGATAAGGCTCAAGCTAAAGCTACAGCAAAAAGTGTAAAATGCCCTGTGATTCCAGGTTCCAATGGGATTGTCCCCGATGTGCAAGAGGGTCTTGCTCTTGCTAAAAAGTTTGGATTTCCTATCTTCATTAAAGCTTGCGCTGGAGGCGGTGGTAAAGGGATTCGTATTGCGCATGACCAAGATGAATTTGTTAGACAGTTTTCTGCTGCAAGAGCTGAAGCGGAAGTAAGCTTTAACAATCCGGAAGTGTATTTAGAAAAGATGATTGTCAATCCACGCCATATTGAAATACAGGTCATGGGAGACAAACATGGTAATTATGTTCACTTAGGTGAAAGAGATTGTACCATTCAAAGACGACGTCAAAAACTCATTGAAGAAGCTCCAAGCCCGGTCTTAACCGAAGCTCTACGTAAAAAAATGGGACAGGCAGCCGTTGATATTGTTCGCGCCGCAAAATATCATTCAGTTGGTACAGTAGAGTTTTTGCTTGATGAAGACATGAACTTCTATTTTATGGAAGTAAATACAAGAATTCAAGTTGAGCATACTGTGACAGAAGAGCTAACAGGAATAGATCTTGTGAAAGAACAAATTAAAATTGCGATGGGTGAGAAGCTCAAAGTAAAACAGAAAGATATTCAGTTTACAGGCCACGTGATACAGTGTCGTATCAACGCGGAAGATCCCTCGAAAAATTTTGCTCCTTCTCCTGGACATTTAGAATACTACATTCCACCGGGTGGACCTCATGTACGTATTGATAGTGCTTGTTATTCAGGGTACAAAATCCCGCCTAATTACGACTCGATGATAGCAAAGCTCATTGTAAAAGGGAAAGATCGTAAAGAGGCCCTCCAAATTGCAAGAAGAGCTCTTAGAGAATTCCATATTGGTGGAGTACGTTCTACAATTCCATTCCATCTTTTCATGTTTGAAGACGAACGTTTTTTAAAGTCTGAATATAACCTAAACTATATCGATCAACTAATGATTGATGGATGTCAGTTTGATTTGAAGAAGGACTAAACCTTCTACAGAAATCACAAAATCATAAAGAATTTGAAACACACAACAAGTTCACTTGCTGTGTGTTTTTTTTTGTTTACAGAGGAAACGAGTACTTCGTTAAAAAAATTCTAGAAAGTTACTCTCGTGCTCCAAACGGATGATTACCCCTCTTCCTTAGGAAGAGTTGCTTTTTGAAGGACTCCTTTAGGCTTTTTCTTGTGAGGGAGATAACTGTGTTGTCCCCCATAGACAACTTCGTGAAGGTTTTCAATCGCCATAAATGCGGATGGATCTTCGTTAAGAACAATTTCCTTGAGTTCAGCTAAATCAAGTCTTTCTACAATCACAAAAAGGATTTCTCTTGTATCACCGGAAAATCCTCCTCGTCCATGCATGATCGTAAGTCCAAGACCTAATTCATTCATAATCACATCGCCAATTTCTTTTGGCTTGGAGGAAATGATCAGGACGGATTTTAGCTCATCTAGACCTACGATCACAATATCGATCATCTTAAAAGCAACGATATAGGTCATCAAAGATCCTAGAGCAATATGCCAGTCGTAAAAAATCAGGCCATAGGCTGCAAAAATAAAAATGTTTATGACTAGCACAACTTGACCGACTGTAAATCCTTTACGACGGTTGATGATGATAGCCAGAATTTCCGTTCCATCTAAGCACCCCCCGTAGCGGATAATCAACCCGACACCAATACCTAGAATGGCGCCACCTATTACGATAATTTCTAAATATTCCCCATCGAAGACGGGCACAGGTTCTAACAGGAAGAGGAAGCCTGCAAATAGTAAAACAGCTCCTAACATGTGAATTACGAAAGTGCTTCGTATATACTTATAAGCTAGATAAATGAAAGGAATGTTTAAAAGGATCAGGAAATAGGAGAGATAAGATTTTCCATAAAGTTGAGCTAAGATAAGGGAGATCCCTACAATGCCACCATCAATTAATTGGTTTGGCAAAAGAAATATACGGATCGAGAGGGCTGCTAAAAAAGCACCTAGTGCGATCCAAAAAAAGGAAATGAGATTATGTTTAAGTGATTTGCTGGCTGAGAGAGTAGGCATAGTAGTACTTATTTAATTTTTTTTGTAACGATACATACAAAACGGGTGGATGTACAGAAAAAAGTTTGAATTTTTTACTTTTTGAGATACGCGGGAGACGGGGCTCGAACCCGCAACTTCCGCCGTGACAGGGCGGTGCTCTAACCAATTGAACTACTCCCGCAGAAATATAGTGTATGGGCGCAACAGGACTCGAACCTATGACCACCTGTGTGTAAGACAGGAGCTCTACCAACTGAGCTATACGCCCACAAAATATATTAAAAACGTGTATAATGTACTTATCTTTGGATTTTTCCTCAAGGATTTTCTAAAGGATGTTTTTTTAAGTTTTATGTATGCTAGGATAAACATATATTTTTATGAGGTATCAGATGCATCAAGGTTTTGTAGACATCGAGAAAATCAATCCTAGGATACTCTTAGACATACGTTATGCTACCGACAACAATTTTTTGGGAAGGGCTATGTACAGCATTCCAAAATGTTTCCTTCGTAAAGAACCGGCAGAAAAACTTGATCTTGTACAAAAATTTTTAGAAAAAAAAGGTCTTGGGATTAAGGTCTTTGATGGGTACAGACCTCTTAGCATCCAAAAGGAATTTTGGAGTTTTTTACCCGATGATAGATACATTGCAAATCCTGCCATTGGATCCCGTCATAATCGAGGGGCTGCAGTTGACCTCACTTTAGTGGACAAGCATGGGAATGAGTTGACTATGCCTACCCCTTTTGATGATTTTACTGAAAAGGCGCATAGGACTTGCAAGGACTTATCAAAGGAAGAATTGAATAACAGCCTTCTTCTTGAAGAGGTGATGCTGCAATTTGGATTTACTTCACTTGAGACCGAATGGTGGCATTTTGATTTCAAAGGTTGGGACAGCTTTCCTGTACTGGACATATCTTTAGAAGAATTTGACCGATGTCTAAACTAGTTCTTTTTTTTCTTTGGTTCTCATTACTGATAGGATGCTCTCCTAATTCTCTGGAAGATTTTCAGGGGAACAGCGAGTCTATTTGTCGTGAAATTGTAAATGATCTTAAAACAGTCTACCTTCGTGAAGACCTTATAAAAAATGTTCCTAAGTTAAGGAAAAAATTTATCGCTCTCGTCGATGTTATTATCGAAGCTAGGAAGTTTCAAGAAAGCCATCCGGAAGAAATGACTTCATTTTCCCTGTATAGCGATGAAGTGCAATCTGAATATCTTCGTGAGGAGCTGGAAAGGATTTATCGTATAGAAGGTGGTAAAGAGCTCATAGAAAAAGCGCAAAAAGAAGCGCTTTTACGGTTGGATGCTTTTGAGCGGCAAATCAAAAAACAGAGAAACAAGCGTTCTAAAGGGATTAATTAGTTTTGAAAAGGTTTTCAAAACTTGTCTTTCTCTTTTCAATCACATCATGATCAGTAAGCTCCTCTACATGAATCGGAACAGCGGTCATGTAACCTTGCTTCAGGAAGTGTACATCACTTTCTTCATGTTCGTTTTGATGCAGCCACATGCCGCCTAGCCAATAGTGAGTTTTTCCGTCTGTATGAGACTTTTCTTCCAGATCTTCTAGCCAGTACCCTTTTCCTTGTCTTGCCATTTTAAAACCTTTAATGTCTCCCAAATGTGTGGGGAAATTTACATTTAAAAGTGTTCCGGGAGGGAGGGGATATTCTAAAATATGTTCAACGATGGGTTGTATATATTTTGCAGCGATGTGAAAATTGGGGGTTTCAAAATCTTCGCAGGAGAATGCGATACCCGGAATGCTGCGTAGTACTCCTTCGATCACACCACCGATGGTTCCACTGTAAAAGACATTTTTTCCGGAATTTGATCCTCTGTTAATTCCCGATACGATGAGATCAGGAGGAGAAGGGAGGATTTTAGCAAGACTCATTTTAACACAATCAGCAGGGGTTCCAGAAACTCTCCAAGCAGGTGTGTTTTTTTCCCAAGCGACAGGTTCAATCTCAAGGTGAGTTTGCAATGTGATCCCAACGCCTGCGCCCGATTTTTCTGTCCATGGAGCTACAATAGTGACGTCTGCAAAAGAGTCTAGAGCTTGCCATAAGTGTTTAAGGCCTTCAGCCTCGATACCATCATCGTTAATAAGTAAAATACGTGGTTTACAAGCCATAAAATAGAACCTTTGTAGCGAGAAGATATAATCGCAAATTTATCAATACTTGAACATATTATTCTTCATGAAGAAATATTTTGAATTTTGTCTCTATCTTGCCTTGTTAAAGAAGAGACGATAAAGATTGCTAGCATACTGGTCGAGAATCCCATAATCATGCTAGGGATCTCTAACGTGAAGTATGGATTGATGAAAGGCCATACTCCTGAAACAATCCCTCCCACAAGAATCCCTGCCCATGCTCCATACTTGTTTACTTTTGTAGAATACAAGGAGGCGATCAAAAGAGGGCCGAAAGCAGAACCAAGGCCCGACCAAGCATAAAAGACTAGAGAATAGATTGTGCTGAGCTCCTGGTAGGCAATCAGGTAAGCGAGTGCGGAAACAAGCAGCACTCCTAAACGAGAGACAAGTAAGAGTTCTTTGGAAGAGGCATTTTTACGAAAAATTCTTTTATAAAAATCTTCAGTAATACTTGAGCATAGAACAAGTACTTGAGAGCTCATGTTATTGATCGTAGCTGCTACGACTGCGCAAAGCATAAATCCGATAATCATAGGGTGGAACGTAAGCCTGACCATTTCTATAAAGACTTGCTGAGGATCGTCAAGTTTTCCTGTAGAGAAAAATGCAATCCCTACAAGACCGACAAGTGTTGCAGCAGATAGAGACAATAACATCCAAGACATCCCAATCCATTTTGACTTGTTGATCTCTTGCACGTTTTTAATCCCCATAAATTTGGTAACGATGTGAGGTTGTCCAAAGTATCCTAGTCCCCAGCCTGTAGCAATGAAGAAAACCTCTAAAAGAGAAAGGCCGGAGAAGTCTGGAATAAGAGAGATGGGGAGTCCCTTTGCCTCAATGCTCGCCATCATACCTGCGATCCCTCCAATCTTTGGGAGAATGTATAGGGGAACGAAGATGACCACACAAAGCAAAAATAATCCTTGGAATAGATCAATCCAAGCGAGGGTTCGATATCCCCCAAAGAACACATAAGGGATCACAATCAAAATACCAATGGAAATCCCAAAGTTGTAATCTACATTGAAAAGAGTTTCTGTCAAAAGCCCCATTCCTACAAGGCCCGCAGAAATGTAGATCGTGTAAAAAATAAAAGACATAATGGCTGTAAAGACACGAATGAGGCCGGAGGTGTCTGCAAGCCGGCTCTCAAAAAAGGAAGAGAAAGTAAGACTGTTATACTGCTCTGTAGCAATACGAATTTTAGGAGCGACGATCTGCCAGTTTAGGAGCATGAAAATGAGTAGACCGATCGCGGTCCAAGCACTGGACATTCCTCGTAAAAAAATGACCGATGGATATCCCATGAAAAGCCAGTTGCTCATATCACTTGCATGGGCAGCAAGTGCCGTAAGCCAGTAGTTTAGAGATCTGTCACCAATAATAAAATCGGTTGCAGTGAGATTTCTTCGATAGGATAAAAATCCTACAAAGAAAACGATGCAAAGATAAATGAAAACAGCTGAGATCTGGTAATTCTGCGCGGTCATGATTTCCTAAATACGTGCTTATAGTTAAAGAATAACAAAGTTATTGCAGAAATACAACCAATTATTCCAGATGGGCTATTCTTTAAAAGAGGCTTTGTTTGAACCATATTCTAAGCTTGCTTGCGATAGATTGGTTCTTGCATTAGGAAAATACTCTTCAAGAGTTTTGAGTAAATTTTCTGTTTTTTTTCGCAGTGACCCTTGTCCGACAGGACACCCGCAAGTGATTCTTGCGAAGCCATAGTGCTTTGCAAATTCTCTAATTTCATTTTCGGAGATGTAGATTAGAGGACGGATAATAGTGATCCCATAATCATACATTTCGATTTTAGGTAGATTTCCTGCAAACTCAGCTTTATGAAGAAGGTTCATGAGAAGGGTTTGAATATTATCATCACGATGATGACCAAAGGCAATCACAGTAGCGCCTACTTCTTTTGCAGCATCAAAAATTAAACGTCTTCTTTCCCTAGAACAACTGTAACATTCTAAAGTTTCTCTTTTTTGCATAGATTGCTTTACTATGAAATTCACACCCAACTTATCGCAAATGTTTTTAAGATAATTTTCATGAAGGCCGGCCCCGCAAGAAAATTCTCCTCCAACATGGATAGCATGGAGTTCAAAATCAGGAAATCCTTTTCCGGAAATGGCATGGAGTAAAAAAAGCAAGGTCAAGCTGTCCTTCCCGCCGCTCAATGCAATTGCAATTTTGTTTGTATCTTTGACAAGAGAAAAATCAAAGAGAGCTTTTCTGCACATGCTTTCTAATTTTCTTCCAAGCCTTGTCCAAGGAGGCTTAGCTACAGGGATAAAAGGAGGGAAAGGTTGCATAGGAAAAAGAATTTTAGTATGAAAAGAAGATATTATAGTCTGTTTTTTTATACTCTGCAAGACCAGAGGTGGACAGATATGCAGTTTATTCGGTAAGATGCTCCACAATTTTTTAAGAGGATCTCATGCATAAGCCAGGTCGAAATGATCCGTGTTCCTGTGGTTCCGGGAAGAAATTCAAAAAATGTTGTGAAGCAAAGGCTGTTCATAAAGCAATCAATGCCACACCGATTACGGAAACACCTAGTTCGATGGGGAAAGTAAAATCTCTTTTTGAGCGCAATGTAACCGCTCATCCTATACAAGAGCCGTCGCTTCCTAAGCATGAACCTGAAGATAAAGATGTAAATCCAATTTTGTAAATAATACTTGAGTCAAAAAACGCAAGTTTGCTATAAGACTTGCGTCTTTTGCTGGCGTAGCTCAATTGGTAGAGCACCCGACTTGTAATCGGACGGTTGAGGGTTCAATTCCTTTCGCCAGCATCTCTTTTTGTGGGGGTGTCGCATAGCGGCAATTGCAAGGGACTGTAAATCCCTCCTCTTCGGAGTCCGTTGGTTCGAGTCCAACTACCCCCAACTCCTCTATTGAAATTAGCTTTAACAGGTTTTGACTTTT
>DAIEPN010000017.1 GCA_027348355.1 Chlamydiota bacterium
TTGATTACGAGAGTGGAAAGAGCCTCTCCTTCGACATCATCGGCAATCAATAAGAGTTCTTGTCCCGATGCGGCGACGGCTTGTAAAATAGGTAGAATTTCATTAATAGAAGAGATTTTTTTATCCGTAACCAAAATTCGAGGGGCATCCATCGAAACCACCATACTTTCCGCATTTGTGCAGAAATAAGGGCTTACATAGCCTCGATCAAACTGCATGCCTTCAACAACTTCAATAGTCGTTTCGGTAGTCTTTCCTTCTTCAATCGTAATTACACCGTTTTTCCCGGCCTTTTTAATAGCTTGGGAAATTACCTCTCCGATCTCTTCTTTACCGGATGCAGACACTACAGCGATATTTTTTACTTCCTTATCGTTTTGAATTAGAATAGAAGAGTCCTCAATTTCCTTAATGATGGCATCAACAGCCTTTTCTACCCCTCTTTTGACGAGGATAGGGCTTGCTCCTGACGCAATATTTTTTACTCCATTTTGTACAAGAGCTCGTAAAAGAAGAATGCTTGTTGTTGTCCCATCTCCGCAGATTTCTTTCATCTTTGCAGCGACTTCCTTGCCTAAAGAAATACCCATGTTGGCATATTGATCTTTGAGCTCAATATCTTTTACAATGCTGTTTCCGTCATTTGTGATTGTAGGCGCACCCCAAGAAGCTTGTAACCCTACATTACGGCCTTTTGGACCTAGAGTCACTCCCACTACATCGGCTAATTGATCGATACCCTCTTTAAGTTTGCTTCTAGCTTCCTCTTCAAAAATCAATTCTTTTTCTTTTCCGCTCATGATAATCTCTCCTTATGCATAAAAATTTATCCGCAACTAGAACGTGAACATACCTGCATGGACATGCTCATATTCACAACGGTAATCGAATGGGTTAATGCTCCAACAGAAATCCCGTTCACTCCTGTTGACGCATAGGAGCGAACCGTCTCCAATGTAATTCCTCCGGAAGCCTCCAAATAGGCTTTTCCCTTTGACAAAGCTACAGCCTCTTGAAGCATAGGAATTTCCATATTGTCTAGTAGGATGCGATCTGGTTTAGCATCTAGTGCTTCCTTAAGCATTTCTAAATTTTCTACTTCAACTTCTATAGGTGTTTTTTCATTGAGGCTTCGAACTTTTTGAATAGCGGCACTGACTCCAAAACAGCCTCCCGACTCAAGCATCGCTAAATGATTATCTTTGATCAAAACTAAATCAGATAGGTTAAAACGATGATTTTTCCCTCCGCCCACCTGAACTGCGTATTTTTGAAGGATACGTAAACCGGGAAGAGTTTTACGGGTATCTAAAATCTCACAACCGTATCCCTCTACTTCCTTGACAAACTTTGCCGTTTTTGTGGCAATTGCAGAGGTGTGCTGCAAAATATTTAATAAAAGCCTCTCTATAGACAGAAGGGCTCTCGCTTTCCCTTCTAGCCTGAAAAGAACAGTTCCCTCTTCACAATCTTCGCCCTCTTCTACAAAGGTAGTTATTTTCATGGAGGGATCTACTTTTTCAAAAATCCAAGGAATAAAAATCAGACCCGCTACTTTCGCCTTTTCTTGGAGGACAACTTCAGCAGTTGCAGCTAGATTTTCTCCTGTGCATGCAAGGGTTGTATAGTCGCGCTCTACGGCATCTTCTTCTATCCCGATGTCAATCAACTTACTGATTTCTGTTTTTAGCTGCGTTCCCATTCTATTCAACTCCCTGACACTGAAAATATATGAAAAAATCTGATATAGCGCAACTGCTTTTCATAAGACTTTAGCAGATTGGAATTCAAAGTGCTAGCTTCGTCTATAGAAACACTGTGATTAGCAAAATACCCATTGATATAATAAATAGCATGAAATAATATGAAATTAATAAGGAATAAATTAATAATATTAATTAAGTTAAAAAATGCAGGTGTATTTATGACTAAAGCCAAACACAAAAGTTCACAATATTTGTTACGTGGTACTTCTGTTCATAAAGTCAGGCATTCAGGCCCAAAAACAGTCTTGAAAAAGGTGAAAAAAGAAGTTCGCAGAGCTCAGAAAGCCCCTATAGAGATCGTGGAGAATCCTCTAAAAAAACCTTCACCTCATTACAAATCAAAGACTTATCAACCACTCCCTAAAAAGAAATGGATTACAAAATCTCAAAAATTCTCTCACGACACCGCAAAAGAAGAGATTTTAGGAACCATGAGCCCTCAAGGAATCCATGCAGAAGGGAGACGTTGGTTGAAAACGCTAGAAAAACAAGAAGTT
>DAIEPN010000026.1 GCA_027348355.1 Chlamydiota bacterium
AACTTCTCTACGATCTTGTCGATATCGCTCTTTCTATATATGGCTAAGCAACCACCTATGCTTAAAGCGATGGTAAATTCGAGTGTACCATTTTCAACCAGCCCCATACGCATATCCATAGGGAGGACAAAACGATTTTTCTCGTCTAATTTCGCAGAAGCTGAGCCACTGAAAAAGAATTTACCCATAAAGGTCCAACCTATTCCCACTATTTCCCACAATCTATCAACAATTCGCAAACTCCGCAATTAATTTTTAGAAATCGACCATAAAACACCTCAAAAATGGCCTAAAAACATAATTTTAATCTATTGACATTAAGATATTTATAAAAAATCACAGAAAAAGTGGGAATTTGTGGGAATCAATTTTAAAGGCTGAAAAATTTCCCTTGATAAAAAAATTACAGATAGCTCCAATAGCAAAATAAGAAACCAGCTAACATAAGGGTGAATATGCCGCCTCGTACAATAGACAGTTTGGGAGTAGATACTTCTACTAGATACGCGCAAGATCAAAAAATTTTAGATCAAAAGCTCATCAAAGAAGCGCGCAGCATTCCTCCACAAACTGAGATCGATAGTACTACGATTTTTTATCCCAGTGAGCTCGATCAGCTTTTTTCTATGGACCAAAGAGGAATCGTTTGGGGAGAAGTAGACGAACCCCCTTTATATGCAGAGCAAACAAGACGAATATTCACTTCTCAAATCGTCCCCTCTCTCGGATCGGAAGAAAAGAGAGAAAAGCTAACACAAAGAATTCATGCTATAGCGGGAAAACAAGAATCGGAATCGAAAAGAGCAGAATCGGAAAACTACGATTTTGCTTGGCAAAAAGCACAACTTAAAACACAAAGAGATACGGAAGCTAAAAAGCTAGAAGAGATGTTTGCGACATTACATCTTTTAGAAAAAGACTACAGCGAAATTACTTCCTATAGATCTCAGTATCAAAAGGGATAACTATGAGTGACATCAACTGGGTATCTGTTCTCGGGCTTAAAAATGAAAGCATCGAAGATCTGCGTTTTGTCGGATATTCTTACTTGAGACAAGGACAATTTGAAATTGCAATCAAAATCTTCAATGCTCTTGTCATTTTGACCGAAGATAATGTGTATGATTTACAAACATTAGGGGCTCTTTATTTGCAAATAGGAAATAATCTGGTTGCTCTTGATTATTTAGAACAAGCACTTCGCAAACAACCTAATGATCCCAAAACACTTTTAAACCGTATCAAAGCGCTATTTTCGCTAGGATATCGAAGACAGGCTATAGCACAAGCAACAAAACTTGCGCAGCATTCCGATCATAAAGTAGCAGATCAAGCTAGTGCACTACTACTTTCTCACAGATGAAGTAGCAATAATAATTTCTGGATCAATTAAGAATACACAAGAAAATTGTTCTGAAAATTCATGAGCAAAACTCTCATTATGAATCTTTTATATTGTAGACTTTTTTTCATGTGGGAAACTTGTTTTTTTCATGGTCTCTTTTTTTTCACAATCAACGAGTTAACAAAAAACTGCAGTCACGCGAAAATAAATTCGCTTGCGACCTTTGCAGATTGCGTGTTAGATTTGCATCATAAAAACAGCCTCAGAATGCGTTGTGGAAACGCTGTTCATAACTTTAACAGGAAAGAAACGAATGTTGACTCGCAATCCTCAGGAAACCTGGACACAATTTTTAGAATTTGCAGAAGAGAGATGTTCAGCTACAGAGTTTGCAAACTGGCTTGCACCGATTAAAGTTCTTGAATCTTCATCACAAGAACTGATTTTAGAAGTTCCCAACATTTTTGTTCGCGAATATTTAATCGACAACTATAAAAGAGATCTCTCTGCCTTTCTGCCTTTGCGAGAAAATGGAGAACCAGCGATCTCTTTTGTGATTGCGGAAACAAAAAAAACAACTCCCTTACCAGCAAGACCTACTCTTCCTCCCGAAGATAAGGAGCCTCAATCATCACAAAATGAGTTAAAGCTTAATCCCTTTTATGTATTCAGTAATTTCATTGAAGGACCTTCCAACCAATTTGTGAAATCTGCAGCTCTTGGCGTTGCTGCAAGGCCCGGCAGATCGTACAATCCTTTGTTTATTCATGGCGGAGTAGGCCTTGGTAAGACTCACCTATTACATGCAATCGGTCATTATATTAAAGAACACCACAAAAAACTGCGCATTCAGTGCATCACCACTGAAGGTTTCATTAATGACCTAGTCGACAACCTTCGCAATAAATCAGTTGACAAGATGAAGCGTTTCTATCGTTCTTTAGATGTTTTACTTGTCGATGATATTCAGTTCCTACAAAGCAGACTGAATTTTGAAGAAGAATTTTGTAATACTTTTGAAAGCCTTATCCAACAAAACAAACAAATCATCATCACAAGTGATAAGCCACCAGGACAATTAAAGCTTTCAGAAAGAATGATCGCTCGTATGGAATGGGGCTTAGTAGCTCATGTTGGGATCCCTGATCTAGAAACTAGAGTTGCGATTTTGCAACATAAAGCCGAGCAAAAAGGGATCCGAATTCCTCATAAGGTCGCATTTTTCATTGCTGAACATATCTATAATAATGTGAGGCAATTAGAAGGAGCTCTCAATCGCCTCAGTGCCTATTCAAGACTTATGGGGCTTGAAGTCACCGAAGAAGTTGTTGAAAAAACACTTGGCGAACTTCTTCAACACGCTCCTCAGAAAAAAATCTCTGTAGAAAATATCCTAAAGAGCGTGTCTTCTATCTATGATGTCAGAGTGAGCGACCTAAAAGGGCTTTCTCGTACAAAAGAAGTTGCATTTCCAAGACAAGTTGCTATGTATCTAGCCAAAGAGCTCATCAATGAGTCACTGATTCGTTTAGCTTCTTCTTTTGGCGGAAAAACACATTCTACTCTCTTGCATGCATGGAAGAAAATCGCAGGACAAATGGAAAGCGATGAAATGCTCCGCAAGCAAATTCAAATGGCAAGACGCAATTTAGAGGTTTAGGAAGATGTTCAAAAAATACACTAAAGGCTTTTTGGAAAAGGAAACAAATCCTTTTTCTAGAGATCCAAACGATGACAACACTCCTCTCTTTTCAGAAAAATATTTACCAGAAGTGAACCTAGAAGATACTTCGTTATCCCATGATCCTGAAACTGTCATAGGTGAACAAGTCACCATAAAAGGCGAGCTCTGTTTTACAACCCTTCTTCGCATCGACGGGAATTTCGAAGGGACCCTTGTTTCTCAAGGTAAATTGATTGTAGGTCCCAATGGATCCGTAAAAGCAAACATCGACTTAGAAGAAGCCTTCATCTCCGGAAAAGTTGAAGGAGATATTACTGTGAAAGAAAGACTTCATTTGCGTGGCAGAGCTGAAGTAAATGGAAATATCAAAGCAAAACTTCTTAGTGTAGATGAAGGAGTTTCTATCTTCGGCCAAGTGAGCGTTGCTCCTAGCAATTTAGATCAACCGATACAAAATGAAATTCCGTAAATCTGTATAGGCAGGCCTTCCTGAACTCTGTCAGCTACGGCATGCATAGTAGAAGCACTTACTATCATATCATCAACAATCAGGATTTTCTTATCACAAAAAGACACTCTTTTTCCCCATGCAAACACATTTCCTGAAAGTTGCATTCTCTCTGCTCGATTTTTTCCTTTTTGCGAAAAATAGGATTGTGCGTAGAGAGGATCTACGTACTTGCATCCTAAATTCGTAGCAATCTTTTCAGCTAAGAGCTGCTTGATCGATTTTTTAGAGAAGAATAGGTATTTTCTATTTCCAGGAACTGGCATTACAAGATCAGGTATGGGATAGCCAAGCTGAATCATCTGCATCACCATGAAAGAGGCAGCAATCTCGACTAATTCCTCTCCTCCTGGCGATTGAATCTTCCTGCAGAGAGTTTTAGCAAGACCTTGGTATTCAAAGGTAGCCGCAAGCTCTGTAAAGTAATGAGGTTTTAAGGTACATGGTTCGCAGTAAATAGAGAAATCATCTTCTAAATGAGAAAGGCAGCGAGTGCACCTGCCTTGTTTATTTACAAAAGATAGGGTTTGAAGACATGCCGAGCAAAATATTTTATGGGATGTATCAATAGCGCTTTGACAATGATTGCAAATCCTTGGGTAGATAAAATCCACTACATTAGTAAAAAAGCTTTTCAAGAGAGAGAGCAATTAATCACATCCTCCATCAGAAAAGCCCATCTTCAAGGGGTGCTCAAGCTGTACTTTGGATCTTTTATCGTACCTCGGACCTGCAATACGAATGGCTCCGTGATTTTAAGTGCCACGTTTTGTTTCATTTTCACATCGATGTATACATTCCCGTGGAAATCAATAAATGATTTTCTTTCAGAAGGAAATAAAGAAAACTCAGATCTCTTGCCTTCACTGAAAGAGTTCTTTAGTTCATCTAAATAGAGCTTCCTATTATGGGCTTGGCAAATAATTTCACCGGAAATAGGAACAAAAATCCCGAGATCAAAACCTAAATTTTTAAGCATTTCCTTTGGGATAGAGAAAAACGAGGGCGTTTTCGGAGCTAAATTTGTAAAATGGGCGTAACCCTTGGCTGTGATGGAATCTAAATCCCCTAAATGTCCCTTTATGTCAAAAAAGTCTATATGCCGCATCACAAATGGTTTAATCGATGTTTCCACAGCATATTTATTTTTTAGTTTAGTTGGGTGGAAATTTTGCACTTTCAAATGAGGAACACTAAAGGCCCATTCATCTTCCTGCTTTTCTACTTTTGCTTGTTTTACCGATACCTTCCCAGCAGGGTCGATAATCTCTATATCTCGGATCAAAATGCGATCTTGCGCTACATCCACCAAGGAATGATATTTTTCAAATTTATACCCTAAGAGATCAAAATCCTCCCCTACGAGCTTTCCTGAAAATTCGATTTGAGATAAGCCATTTTGCACAATTTTCCAATCTCCTTCGAGATGGAATCCTTTTCCAAGTCCCATTTTTTTCAATTCGATAAAATCTTCTTTAGATAAAATCCCCTGCATACGATCTACATCAAAATGCATCTCGCCTGCAAATACGACGGGGTGCACACTATTTTGCGCTGCCTTTTGCTGCATATCGAGCGTAACCCCGAACAAAGTCCCTTTGATGCTCTTACAAAAGAAAGATTGATTTACCGGAACAAACTCCGCTGTAATTCCTGAGTTTTGTTCATACGAAGAGATCTGAATAAATAGTTTGGGTTCGCTTAAAAAGCTCATCTTCCCTTGTGCATTTAGCAAAATTTTATCGTAGAGCAACTTCCCATCGAAAAGGATATTTTGAGATTGGTATTTCCAAGACAGATCTTTTACTTCGATAGGAATACTTGTAAAAGCAATGTTTCCTTCTTTTAGTTTTCCTTTAGATTCGAGCTTATCCTCAGAAAAACGTGCACTACCTTCTCCTTCTATCAATCCTTTCCAAGCTACATTTTCAGCAAAAAATACGTATCCTGCCTTCTTTTGTAAAAACTCTTTGAGATAAGGAGAAAGAGAAAATTCTATGAGATCCACACCCCACTCATGAAAAGATAAAGAAGAAGAAAAGTTGTATATTTTGAACATGCCAAGAGACCTTCTTCCTACAAGATCTTCGACAACGAAAAGACCTTCATCAAATTTGATCCCTTGTTTTGGGCTTGCAGTAAAGGAAAGTTCTTTCTTTGTTTTAACTAGCATTTCATCTGATAGTTTTTCTGAAAAACTGAGGTGAACAAGTCCTTCTGCCTGCCATAGGTCGACCTTTTCAGAAAGATCTATCTGTACTTCTCCCAAACATTTCAAAACCCCTGGCAGCCTCTCATCTGTAGCATTGATCATGCAATTTTGAAGCATGATATTTGCTTTTTGCAGTTTTAGATCGAGAACTCCATTTGCTTTTACAGAGATCATCTCATTTACTGCTTCTGCGGAAGAAAAAGAAATAATATGATCTTTCTTTTGAATCATGGCCTTAGCAAATAAGTCATCACACTCTAAACGATCTAAAGAGCAGATATTATTTACACTCATTAGAGATACAGAAAATTTATCTCTTGCTTTTCCTAATAGAAAAAGGTTCTTACCATGAGCTGAAAATCTCCAAGTTTTGGAAGGGGCATGATAAGAAATTTCCGATAAGAGCTTCCCATCCATTTTAGAGGACAAAAGAGCTTCTTTTACTTTTTCATCTAGAGAAATTCCCGCCACATCATCTAAAAGCATGACAAGCTCCGGAAAGGTCGAAAGCGTTATCTCTGGATTCATTTTTAGAGTGCTGATCTCAAAAGAGGGAAGTAGTTTGAAAGAAGAGATGTTGCAAAACGTTCCTACAACATGTGTTTTGTCTCCAGAAAAAAGCACATCGATCTCATTTTTCTTTTGCTCCGCTTTTCCTACAAACCGTAAAATTTCTTTCTGATCTTGCAATACTTTAACATCAAATTGGGCATTTTGAGATAATCCATCAAAAATACACTTTTCTGCTTGTAAAATATAACCAGAAGATTTTTTCCAAGAAAGGTCTGCTATGACATCACTGAAAGATGTTTTCTGCGATTTACTATTATAAAAAGCTTTGACCTTCATATTTTTTAAAGCAAGATCAGGTCCAATCGTCCAATCTCCTGATTGTAACACAGCTTGAAAGTTGCATTCTTTACCTAATTTATGGCTTGTAAGCATGCCTCTTCCTTGAATGTGCTTTCCTTCGCACTTATTGCCCTCATCAAAAATTTGTACTTCATGCAAAGGAAATTCCATAGACCAATTTTGTTCATGGAAAAAGTAGCGCAGATGTAAAAAATGATCTAATGATTCAGGAGAAAATTCAGGATCACCTAAAGTCGCTAAGGTGATTTTAGTAAGATGGTCCTGCCAAACTATCTCTTTTCCACCTAAGTAAATTTGTAAAACTTGAGGCGTAAAAGTACCCTCTAGAAAAAAAACTCCTTCCATCTTGGAAGTTGGAGAAAAGGATGTAATAAAAGGTGAAAGTAAATCCGAAGACAAATGGTTCATACGAAATCGGCCACCTTGGACTAAATCTTTTGATAACCAGCTTGATTCAAACAGACTTTTTTCAAAGAAATCAGTTTTTAGATCGAGGGAAAACTCTAACACTTCAGATAGTTTCTTTTGCTGGAGGTCTTCTGCTGAATGAAAGCTTATATTGCCCGAAACCTTTTTTTTATCGGCTTCGAAATGAAATAAAGAAGTGATCTGCAGTTTTTCCTCTTTAGGTACATAAGAAGAAAACTGTGGAAGATGAGAACATAGCATTCTATGAACATCAAGAGTTGCTGCATTGATATGAGCTTTTACCAAAAAGTCCTTAGGCGAACCTTCCCCTTCTAGCAAGACCTGGCCTTCTCCTAGCTTCGCTTGAAAGTAAGAGGACTCTACCTTTTCCTTTTCCAAATGCAAACGAAAGAACACGTCTTTTAATGTATCCACCTGCTCGTCTGTATGAGAAAAATCAATTACACCTTCTCTACAATCTAGCTGAGCGCTCGATACCTTCCATGTATCTTCTTTACGTATGAGGTCTATATTTCCTTGCATTTCAGAAAAGAAAAAATCTTGATTTGCACCTGTAAAATGCAATTTAATTTCACGTGCATGAAGATCTTCTAGTTTAAGTAGGCTCCATTTACTATCTTGCATCAAGGCTATACACTTTCCATCTACTACTCCGCGTGACAACTTCGCATATTCTTGGAAAAGGGACAGCTGCAAAATATCTTCCATCAGGAATAAATGATCTGCAGTACAATTTTTGAAATCGGTTTCCAATCGATATTGTCCTTCTCCTTTTGGGCAAAGCGTGGCGAAAAGTCGAAG
>DAIEPN010000035.1 GCA_027348355.1 Chlamydiota bacterium
GTTAAATATTTTATTGAGATAGGAACTTGATTAACAAGCAAAATACAGCTTATTTAAAACTTTAAATTGATGAATTTAGAGTAATGAGTTTGTTGTTTACTTATATTAATTTTCAAGTAAAACACAACTAATTATATATAAGAATTTGTTATGCGTATTTTTGGGTTTAACCTACCTTTTTTCTCCGAAGAGCCACCGCTATCTGAAGACGAATTGCGACAGAGAGTACACGGTGTTTTGGAGAACGTGAGAGCAGAGATTAGCAATCCGCTTACCACTGATGATATAATTCAACTCATAGATAAAATAGAGGGTTGCAGCTCATCTGTTGAACAACAAAAGCTAACAAAGCTATTTCACCAAATATTATCCCTTAAAGAATTACAAACAACTCAAGGAGTTCTCTGGATACAAGCATTTCAGCATTTTGATTTTTCAGATCTCTTATCAAAAAATGTTCCTCTTACTCAAGAAGATAAAATCCTGATTCAAATGTGGATGAAAAATGCAATCGAACAAAATTCCTTGAATATTCCATCGGAAAAAACGAAAGCTGCTTTATTCTTTCTAGAATATTTTTGTGAACAAACTCTCTCGGACTTTTTACCTCATAAAAGCTGGATTATCGATTTTCTTCAACAAGTGAAGTTAGCTTTTTATCGAGATCAAAAAATTCTTATGATGTATGAATTTTCAAGCGATCAAGCGATCGAGTGCCAATGGAAAGATTGTATTACCAACTATCCTATCGCAAGAGTCTTATTAGCTATGAAGAAGGACGATAAACAAACCCTTTTTCACACCGCTTGTATAATAGGAGATTTAGATGCAGTGAAATTACTCCTTGAAAAAGGAGCCGATCCGAATATCAAAAATGAGATTGGACAAACGGCTTTCCACCTTGCTTGCTTGGAAGAAAATTTGGATGTTGTGAAATTACTCCTTAAAAACGGAGCCGATCTCGAGATCGAAACTATTCAACAAAAAATATACCCCTTTTCTTCTTGCAGTTGATAGAGGAAATTTAGTTCTTGCAAAATTACTCCTTGAAAAAGGAGCTGATCCCAATGTCAAAAATAAGGATGGAAGAACTGCTCTATGGCTTGCAATCGTTAAAGCAAAATCAGAACCATTAGCCCTCATGCTATTAGAAAAAGGATTAAAGTATGAAGGACAGGATTTCTTATTAACTATAGCTTTGAAAAACAACCACAATAAACTCGTTGGACAGCTATTGCCTAATTTTCCTGATTATCAACTTAGTTATTTGGAGTATCTTCAATGCAAAGAACATGCCAAGGAAAATGCTCAGAAAAATCACTCTTTCAAAAGTTATTCTTTGGTATTTTCAACTGGAATTCCTGAAAATAGCGATGAGGAAATGTCTCTACTTAGAAGTTTTGACGAGTGCTTGTCGTATACGGAAAACACATTAGATACAGAACTTGTGGAAGCTTTAAGAGAAAGGGCTCTCACTCTTTTTGATCACTCTAGCTCTATTTTTTTGCAAAAGCAGTGGGATTTTATAACAGGTACACATGTATTCTCAGACATTTTCTATATTCTCCATGAGAGTGAGGTTCCTCCTTCAGAGGAAACGATTGAATGGGAGGCTTTAGCAACAACATTGTTTGATACCTATTTGCCGGATAAGGATAAGCTTATAACAACAGAATTCGGTGAAATAAGCATAGGTGTAATGCAAGAGAGGCTACAAATGGTTTTTATATGTCTCAAAAACAATGGATTAGGGGGTGATCCGGCGGTTTCTAAAGATTCTGAAAAAAGGCAAGAATTTTATAATAGGCTCATCAATATTTTACGTCATCTTGCTGTTAGAATAAATGATCCGGATTTTGACCAAGACATGAAAGAATCTTGCCTTTTAGAGCTGGGGCGTAATTTCCTGCACTGCTCAAGTCGGTGGATTCCTGCTGCTCGCAGCCAATACTGCCTTTTCTATCCGCCAGTATATACAACTGATAATCCGGATGATACAAGAGAGAACGGCCTAGAAGAAATACAAAGATGTGCCGCTGATTTTAGATTAGCTTGCCTTGAAAAAGTCATTACTCAATTTTTTCCGAAAAGAGATGGGCATGATATAAATGCGTTGAACCTTTTATTAGGAGAAGATAAAGCTATTCCTTTTTGGAAAGAGCAACTTACAGACGATTCATATAGGAGCATAGAACGATACAAAAAAGATAAAAACAAGTATTTGAAAGCTTTTGATGAATATTGTACTCCTTTTAGTTTTGTGGCCTTTCTAGAAGAAAGACTACAAGAAAAAGGTGCTTTTTCCAGAGAGACCAACTTGCTTGTCCAGCAAATCCTTACAGAAGAATTGCCTCTAGAAGAAATACAGCAGATTAGAGAAGAAATCAAAAAGAAAAAAAGCTTCATCCAGGGAGGCTTTGAAGGTTCTCTAGAAAGCCTTCTTACAGTTTCAGGAAAACAATTGATAGATCTCAATCCTTTGCTGGACATCCTTTATCAAAGTACAGAGGAGATCACTGAAGAAGATCAATTTGAGGTAAATATGGAAAAGCTAAAACGACGCCTTCTTATAGATCCTTCGTACAAAGAATTTTCAGGGTTAATTTATCAACACAAAGAATTACTTCGTCAGATTTTTGATAGAAAAGAAGATGTAGAGAAGCTTCTCTCTGTTTTTAATCAAATCCACAAGAGACAACAAGTAGACGCCTGGATTTTCAGGTATTTTGGTGTACGAATTGCGGATGCTGCAACATGGATAGAAAATGGGCAGTCCTCAGATGCTTTATTTGAGAAAATTATAGATGCATCCATTTTAGAAAAACAAAAGGAAAATGAATCGATCTATTTTAGTAATAAGGGGAGGAATTTTTTTGCAGCTGCTAAAATCATTCGATACTTTAATCTGTTAAGCACCATGTAAGATATTGAAATTTACAATCTAATAGTTATTTCACGGAATTTAGATTTTTCGAACTCTTTGACCAAAGCCGGAATTTGTGGAACAAGCTTTTCTACAGATAGGTGGGCATCTAAGATCTCATCGCAATGAAGTGTATTTTCATTGATTATAATCGTGGCTTATCTGAAACCTCTACATAATCTTGAGATCCTCTAGAAATCACATCCTAATTATCCCCACATATGATTTTTAACAACGTTTGATTGATTTAGGGTAGGATTTTGTATATCTGTCCATGAACCTATCCAAATAAATTGCGAATTCAGGAATAAATAACGTCGAGCTTAGCAAACTCAGTCCAAATTTTTGATAAACGATTCCAATGCTTAAGCAAATCTCTACTATAGCTATGAGCTAGTTCTTGATCTCCTCCTGGTGAGGAGGGAAAAGGACCCGTTTATTGTCACTTGCGTGAGGTCAATCATTTATTTAATTAAGGAATTCTGCTAGAAAAAGGAGTTGTTTTGTCAAAATTAGGTTTTGTATGAATAAAGTTTTTGTTTATCTTTTTATTTTTCTTATTCTTCCTTTTTGCGTCCATGCAAAGGTTTATGATTGCTTCTCCTTTTTCAATGAGCTAGAACTTCTCAAAATGCGTTTTGAAGAACTTGATGATTCGGTCGATTACTTTGTACTCGTTGAATCGATAGAAACGCAAAGGGGAGATATAAAACCATTATATTTCAAAGATAATAAACATCTTTTTGAAAAATACCTGCCAAAAGTCATTCATGTAACTGTGGAAGAAAGACATCCGGAAATGTCTCTTTGGCAAAGAGAGCATTATCAGCGCAACTGCATTCTTCGCGGTCTCACAGGCTGTGATTCTTCTGATGTGATCATGATTTCCGACCTTGATGAAATTCCTCGACCTTCCGTTATAGAAAAGGTAGCCTTTGAGCTTCCTTTGAAGAAAAAAATTCAAAATGCAGAAATTCCTTCTTTTGATAGTCCAAATAAGAAAAAGAGATATGAAAAAAAATATTCCAGGTTGGGTGCGTATGCATTACAAATGGACAACTATTATTATCACTTAAATAGGCAAACACCTACGAGGGAAACTTGGGGTGGTGGACAATGGTATGGAACAATTATTACGACCTATTCGAAGCTTCTCAGTAAAAAGCCCCAATACTTTAGAAATAAAAGGAAGATATTGCCTCGGATCGATAAAGGGGGCTGGCATTTTAGTTGGATGGGAGGAAAAAATAAGGTCAGACAAAAATTAGCAAGCGTTGTTGAAGGTAGGAGCGATGCTCATCTTATCACGGACGCCGAGATTGATAATTGGCTTGCGAATCATCCACCGGTTCCCATTGATGACACGTTTCCCTCTTATATACACAGAAATAAAGAATATCTTACATCTATCGATTTCCTTTGCGAGTAAGCAGAATTTCTTTTAGATATTTTCCTGTATACGATGTGTGATGTGTTGCAACTTCTTCCGGTGTCCCTTCGGTAACAAGATATCCACCTTCTTCTCCAGCTTCTGGACCTAAATCGATCACATAGTCTGCATTCGCAATCGTTTCGAGATGATGCTCGATCATCACAACAGTATTTCCTTTCTCTACAAGCGAGTGGAAGATAGGTAGGATTTTGCTTATATCATCACTATGAAGACCTACAGTTGGTTCATCAAATAGATAAAGTGTATTTCCTGTGGCTCTTTTGGAGAGTTCTCTGCTTAAACGGATCCTCTGCGCTTCCCCACCTGAGAGGGTTACAATTTCTTGATTTAGCTTAACATAACCAAGTCCTACGGAAATCAGCTTATCCAGAATATTTACCATTTTAGGGATAGCACTTAAAAACTCTTTTGCTTCTAGAACTGTTAGCTCTAAGATTTTACCTAAATGCTTATCTTTATAGCTTACTTGCAGGCTTAATGGATTTAATCTGTATCCTTTGCAGGATTCACAAGTAACTTTTACTGCAGGAAGGAATTGTAGTTCGATCGTGCGTGTTCCAAGCCCAAAACAATGCGTACACATCCCTTTGCGATGGTTGAAGCTAAAATGTTTAGGTTGTAATCCTTTGACTTGTGCCCCCGGAAGAGATGCAAAGAGATATCGCAAAGGGGTTAGAAGGTCTGTATAGGTGCTTACATCCGCTCTGATGGTATGGCCGATGGGGTTTTGATCGATGACAATCAGCTTATCAAAATTTTCAAGACCTGTAATTTCTGCTCCTGAAAAACGAATTTGACCAGGTTCATTGGAAGATAGGGCATGAGATGCCGCAGGATGTAGTACATCGGTCAGAAGAGTTGATTTTCCTGATCCTGATACACCTGTGATACAAGTAAAGGCCTTGATAGGAATTTTTACTTCAATATTTTTTAAATTGTTCGTGGAAACTTTTTTAAGTGAAACCCATTTTTTCAAAGATCTTCTTTTTGCAGGGATGGGAATGTTCTTTCGACCACTTAGGTAATCACCGCTTAAAGAAGCGTGGTCTTCTAAGATCTCACTATATGTTCCTCGAGCTGTGATTTTTCCTCCAAGTTTACCCGCCTCTGGTCCAAAATCGAGGATATAGTCTGCAATTTGAATTGTCATAGGATCATGTTCTACAAGAAGAAGGGTATTGCCTAAATCGCGAAGTTTTACAAGAGCTTCATGTAAAAAAGCGTTGTTGTGGGGGTGAAGACCAATTGTGGGCTCATCAAGAACATAAAGACAACCTGTAAGCCCACTTCCAAGCTGTTTAGCTAAACGAATGCGTTGTGTTTCTCCTCCACTAAGTGTAGGTGCGCTGCGGTCTAATGAGAGGTATCCAAGGCCTACTTCCCGTAAGAATTGAAGGCGTTGCAAAAGTTGGTCGATGGTCTCTTCAAGAAATTTAGGACACGATTTTGTTTTGGTTACATTAGATAAGAATGAAAAAGTTTTATCGATAGAAAAATGACACAGATCTGCGATGCTCACATCTTCTATTTTTACATTGCGGGCAAGTGGGTTTAATCTTGTTCCTTTACAAGAGATGCATATATTCGTATCCATGAATGGAATTAAAAATTCACGGATCTCTCCTCGTCTGATTTTTATTTCTCTTGCAAGGACATGGTTGATACCTAGCCAGGAGAAGGAAAGTTTTTTCTCTAAGGGTGAGGAAATTTTCTTTTTAGAGCCGTTGAAAAAAAGTTGGAGCTCATCACTTGTGAGCTTATGTAGTGGCTTTTTCGGATCAATTCCTTCTTCTTGCAAGAATGCGAGGGAAAGCTCAAAAGCTGTATCATTCGCATATTCTTTCCAAAGCTGTTTTAAGATGGCAAGAGGTGTATATTTTCGAAGTTCTGGATGTTCGATAAAGTTTGCTCCATACTGGAATCCAAGGCCCAGGCAATCCATGCACATACCATGTGCGGTATTGAAGGAAAATGTATGGGGTGTAATGGGCGGGTAGGATTTTCCCGTGCTTGGAACTGCAAAAGCGAGGTTATAATAGGAGTCTTTCCCATTGCAATCTACAAGCATTGTATTTCCTGAGAAAGCAGTTGCAGAATCAATCGCTTCCAGAAGTCTAGAAGCAACCCCTTTTGAGATGACAACACGGTCAATGACAATAGCTAGTTCGTTTTTTCTCTTCGGATCAAAAGGAATCTCTTCATCAAGTTCATAGTAGGTTTGATTAAGCCTAATTCGTAAAAACCCAAGTTTTTTTACCCGATCGAGCAGGTCAGAAAAGGGTTCCTTTCTAGATATCTTGAGGGGGGAGAGGATATGCAGTCTAGTTCCTTCCGGAAATTCAAGAAGTTTTTCCAAAACGTACTCTTTGCTAATTGTTGTGATTTTTTCTCCTGTTTCCGGACAGAAAGCAATTCCCAAATGGGTATAAAGTATGCGTAAAAAATCATAAGTCTCTGTCATGGTCCCGATAGTGCTTCTTGGGTTCCCTGCCTGATTTTTTTGCTCAATTGCAATGGCTGCGGAAAGACCGTCGATTTCATCCACTTTTGGTTTTGGCATTTGTTTGACAAATTGTCTAGCGTAGGCAGAGAGAGATTCTATGTAGCGCCTTTGTCCTTCCGCATAAATTGTATCGAAGGCAAAGGAAGTCTTTCCTGAACCGGAAGGCCCTGTGCATACTGTGATCTTCTCTCTTGGGATTTTGGCATGGACGTGTTGTAAATTGTGCTCACATGCCCCTTCTACTGTGAGATATTCGATTTTTGAAGCGGCATGAGGAGGAGTTTTCTTTTCTTGTACTAATCCTTTAGAAAATAAAGCGTGAGAAAGAGCATACCCGGTTGGGGTATTTTGTTTTGCAATGAACTCTGGAGTTCCTTCTCCGATTAATTTTCCACCATGAGATCCGCCTTCAGGCCCTAGATCGATAATCCAATCTGCTGTTTTGACAAGTTCCATATTGTGCTCGATCACGATAACGGTATTGCCAAGGTCTACTAGTTTCTGAAGGATTTTACAGAGTTTATGTACATCGAAAAAATGTAGGCCTGTTGTTGGCTCATCTAAGATGTAAACCGTTTTCCCTGTTGAAGGCCTGGAGAGTTCTTTGGAAAGCTTGATTCTTTGCGCTTCTCCTCCAGAGAGTGTAGGTGAGGCTTGGCCAAGTCTGATATAGCCGAGGCCCACTTGTTCAAGTGTTTGAATTTTTTCTTTGATTTTAGGCAAGGATTCAAAGAAGGTTAGGGCCTCATCAACTGTCATTTCAAGGATGTCGTGGATATTCTTATTTTTGTAGGTTATAGAGAGAGTGTTTGCATCAAAGCGTTTCCCCTTACAAAATTCACAGGGGACCCAAATATCTTCCATGAAGTCCATATCGATCTTTGTCATACCAACGCCTTCACAATGAGGACAAGATCCTTCTTTTACGTTAAAACTAAACCTACCTGCTTTGTAATTTTGAGCCATGCTTTGTGGAAGAGAAGCAAAAAGGTCGCGGATGTCATCAAAAAGTTTACTGTATGTAGCAGGATTAGACCTTGGAGTCCTCCCAATCGGTGTTTGATCAATTGCTATTACTTTATCGAGATATTTGATTCCTTCCACATCCTCGTGCTTTCCAACAGGAAGGCTAGAGCTTTGTAAAATATTGGAAAGAGAGGGATAGAGTATATCTGAGATTAAAGATGATTTTCCTGATCCTGAAACTCCTGTTACTGCAACAAAAACACCTAAAGGGATGTTTACGGAAAGGTTTTTTAAATTGTGGTGATTGGCGCCAATGACTTTTAGTTTTTCTTTAGAAGGGGGCCTTCTCTTTTTAGGGATCTCGATTTCCATTTTTTTAGAAAGATAAGCTCCTGTAAGGGACTCCGGGGCATGGAGCAGATTGTACAAGGACCCCTCTGAAATGATTTTCCCTCCTTTCTCTCCAGCTCCAGGTCCGACGTCCACGATATAGTCGGACTCTTCAATGGTTTCTTCGTCATGCTCCACGACGATTACGGTGTTCCCTTTATCGCGTAATTTCTTGAGTGTCTGAATCAGTTTGGTATTATCTCTAGGGTGGAGTCCAATGGAAGGTTCATCTAAGACGTAGGTTGCTCCCACAAGGCCGGATCCGATTTGCGATGCTAGGCGAACCCTTTGAGATTCTCCACCAGAGAGAGTGGGGGCGATCCGATCTAAGGAAAGATAATTTAAGCCGACATTTTGTAAAAATTGCAGCCTTTGCACGATTTCTTTAACAACTTCTTTTCCTATTATTTCTTGTTGTGAGGAAAGAATGATTTTTTGAAAAAATTCCAAAACATCTTCTAAAGCCATTGCTGTGATTTCAGCAATTTTTTTCCCTCCTAGAAGAGTAGAAGCAGGATAAGGTTTAATTCTAGCTCCTTGACATGATCTGCAGGTAGCCTCGTGAAGGAAAGGACTCATTTTCTTTCGGTAGATTTCACTTGTGGCCTGGTTGTATTTTTGTGTAGCCTCATAGAGAACACCTCGCCACTGCACATAGTCGTGCCACGTAGTCTTTTTGATTGGGTGCACAAATCGCATCCGTGTCCATTTCGTCTCTATCCCGTTAAGGAAAACATCCTTTGCTTTTTCAGAAAGATCTTTCCAGGGTGTATGAACGCTAAATTTATAAAGCCTTGCCAAGTTGTCATAGATATTTCCGAATCTAACGGTTTGATAAGAGCTTGCAACACAGCAGCAGTCCTCTGCTAT
>DAIEPN010000049.1 GCA_027348355.1 Chlamydiota bacterium
GTAGATTTCCTGCTTAAGTAAGCCATTAGTGGTATAGCGTCTCTCTGTTTTTGCATAACCCGGAGAAACCGTACATTCAAGCAAACCTCCGGCTTCATAAGTAAAGAGCGTGGATAGTTCTTCTTTTGTGATACGAATGACTCTTCCTAAAGCGTCATACTCCCGATAGGTGGACTTCTCTAAAGGATCGATTTCTTCAATTAAATTGCCATGTTTATCATATTGATACAAAGTCACTGCAACTTGTCCTTCGGAATTTATCACTTTTATTGAGGATTTGATTGCACCGGAAGGATTGTAAGAAAACTTAGAGCTGTTTTGAGAATTTACCCCTTGTTCCTCTTTAAGTTGATTATTTCCATCATATTCAGCATAGGAAGAAAAAAGAATAGTATTTGATGAGGAACGCACTTCGGATTTGAACCTGTTGCCCATCACATCGTATTTATTTTCCTCAATACTATCCGCAGCAATTTTTTTTACGCATTGCCCCTGAGCATTATAATAGTATTCAGTAACGACATTTGGATCATTGGTACCGGTTACCTGGGTAATTTTACTTGGGAATCCTTGTTCATTATATTCGTAAAGAGTTACGCAGCCGTTATAATCTTCTTTTTCCAGCCTACCCTGAGGTGTATATTTCAAGTCTAAATAAGATATCGGGGTATTTTGTGAGTATTTTTCTATACGACTCGGAAGGAATGGAAAAGCTTTGTCATATGCTGTAACGGTTTTTCTATCAGCAACACTTTCTTCTACGCAGAGATTTTGCGCATTATAGCTAAACTTTTTAGCAATGTGAGAGTCTCCTTTACCCGTAAGATCCTCTCCTTTCATGCCCATTTCTATAGGATTACCACGGTCATCATATAGGTAATAGGTTGTTAATCCCCTTTTATCAGTGGAAGATTTTAGACTTCTTGGCCATGCTCCGGTTGATAAACTGTCTATTGACAAATTATCTAATTTCCAAGGACGTATTGTTTCTGCTTCTGCATCAAACCAAGCGAATTCATTGATGAACCACGATTGTAAAGTTACAATCCCAAGAGGATCGATAATCTTATAAATCTGCTTGTTGAAAATCTTATAGGTGGTAGTCGCCCCGGAAGAATCTTTCACAAGAGTAATGCTGTACTCATCATCTTCATCATCATCCAGATTTTGAGATTTTCTCTCATCTTCAAGATAGGAAAAAATAGCACTTATCTCCATTTTGTTTTCTAGACCTACCGGTGAATACTGCTCTTCAACTCTACCTTTTCCGTCATACTTGTTTACTAAAACTCTTCCTTCGGGCTTTGTTTCTTTTACGATTCTATGAAACTCATCGTACTGATAGGAAATGATAGCGTTATTTGGTAACCTAACCTGAATCAGGTCGTTTCGCGAATCGTAGTAGTAATACACCCAGCGGCCATCACTTGAAGCCGTAGAAATTTTACCTTCCTGATACTCAAATTTAAGGGAAGAATGGTTTGAGCTTTTAATTTCGGAAAGTTCGCTCTTATCGTTGTAGAAAAAGGTAAGTTCGCTACCGGCAGTGTTAATCCAATTCTTTAAAAGATTCTTTTCAAAGGTTCTTTTTGAACCGTCAGCGCCATGTAAAATCATATTATTCTTCGAATCTTTTTCTATGTAGGCGTGAAAGGGATTTGCCGTACTACCAATGCCTTTTTTATTGAAGTTACGTAAGTCCGGATTCTCATCAAACGACACTTCCCATCTGGAAGTATTGAGATTTTTTGTATAAACAATGACAGTTCCATCTTCTTCCGCGGCATAGAGCTTCCCATCTTGCTCCACAAGATTAGGATTCAAACCTAGTTTCCAGCCGCACCCAAATATTCCGGGAAGAGGATTTTGACTATTATAATTACGACGTATTTGTAGAGGGAAAGATCCGGGAAGAGTTAGATCGGCCTCGTCTATATAAAAAGCACCGGTCGCTACATCAACGGGATCAGCAACTTCATCCCAATAAAACTTATAGGCTGATCTAACATCGGCTTTCCAAAAAGAAGCTACATAGTCCTTTAGAGGGGGAATTTCAGGTCGACCTGTAAATAGTTCGTTTTGCTGGGAGATCCCATATTTTTCTTGTAAGACAGCTGTTTTAAGCTTGTCACTGATTGTGCTATGATTGCCTGAGATCAGCTTTGTTTGGCTCTCATATTTACTTGGAGGAGGAGTGGTCTGTAATTTGTATCCTTTTGAAGTAGGAATCAGTTTCCAATTTCCAACGGAACTAAGAGCATCATTTGGTAGACGAGATCCAAATCCTCCATTGAGAAGTAGCATGTTATTAGAAATCAAAGCTGCGCCTAGCTTTGGATGAAGGATGAGACTCCCCATTCCTTTGTAAGAAGGTTTTTTTGTGGCATCTCCGTCTTGGCTGGAAACAGGATAGGGGGTCATATAGGCATAAGTAAAATCACTTTCTTCTAATCTTGTGTGTGCCTCTTTTCCAGCGAAAACATCTTGTACCAGGTTCCATTGATGACCTGCTTGCTCTTTCACTTGTCGAAGGTTAAGATCTTTAAGATGGGGAAAATAAGCAATTTCAGCCATTTCCGGCATCTTACTTGCTTCTTCAAAGCTTGACCTTGTGAATCTAAGGAATCCCGTTCCGGCTAATCCCTTTTTTTGATGTTCTAAATGAGCTATTTGAAGAAGTTTGACCGTGGAAATGGCATAAGGATCTTGAAATACTTCTCGTAGTATCTGATGTTCATTAGCCGATTGGTCTGCGCAGGTAATAGCGTCGTATTGCCTATGCGCAGTATAGACTTCTTGATGCATTGAAGCAAGGGTCGGGATAAAACCAAACCAGATCATATCGACTTGGGGAAATTGTAAATTTGGAGCGCCTCTAAGGGGCCCTTCAGAAAGATCGGGAGAGAGCTTGGCAAG
>DAIEPN010000196.1 GCA_027348355.1 Chlamydiota bacterium
TACTTGAGCAAGACAAGAAAAATGCTAGTATAAAGCTTTTGCGCTCTTTTGTCATCAAAGACAATGAAGAATATGTAAACCCGCTTTACATTCTCTCTTCTCTAATTGCAAAAAAAAATTTTAGTATCTCCTCAGCTCTAAAAACTGAAGAAGTGCTATTCCGAAAAGTATCACTAAAACTAACCAACCTTACTTCTATAAAAAAGATTATCCCTTTTCAATTCGAAGAAAACCATCCTTACACTTTTTCTCAAGCAGTAGTACTTCCGTTTATAGATAAAAAGAAGAAAAAAGAAGGGACTATTCTCTCCTTTTTTTCAACTCGCCCACAAAATTTACAAAACCATCTTCATGAATTGGACAAGTTTTCTATTGAACCCGAGTTTATTTCGTGCGAGCCCCAAGCTCTGTATCGTTTTTCAAAATTTTTCTTCCCTCGTGAAGAGAATTTATTCGTATTGCATTTAGGATACGAAAAAAGCTGCTGGGTCTCAATTGTTGGAGGGGGCATCGAAATTAGCCATAGTTTAGATTTTGGGATCTCTCACATATTTTCAGCTCTAAAGGCAGACTTTCCGGAAAAAAGTATTGAGGAACTCGAACTCCTCCTCCAAGAGAAAAAGGACCTTCTGTTTTTAGAAACCTCTCTTTTTTCAGAAACAGCCAAAACTTTTGCAAACCTACAAAGACAAATTTTGCGAATCCATCTGTTTTGTGAGCAGACTCAAGGAGAAAACGCGCCAAAGAAAATTTTAATTACAGGAGCTCTTTCCGCTGCAATCTGTTTGGACCTTATTTATAAAAAAAGTTGTCCGACCCTCACTTTTCTTCTGATCGACTCCTCTAAAGAAATGTTTTCTTCTTCAGATTTACATTCCTATGCAATTGCGATTGGAACCGCCTTGGATACGCTTTCCCAAGACAAAAAAACTCTACAATTTCGTCAAAAAGCGTTTACTCCAAAAAATCAGATAAAAAAGAAAAAACAACTTCTTTTTTGCTATATGTTAGGGATTTTCCTTTTTTGCCTGTCTGTAAACTTTGCAGAAAAAATGATGATAAAAAATAAAGTGACAACCCTTTTACTAAGTCACGAACATCTACTTGATCCCAAGTCACAGAAAATGCCCTATGAAAGCATCGATAAACAGCTCCAAGAAATTGAAAGTAAGGAGCGTGAATTAAGCGCAACTAAATCTTCTCTTCCTCTCTTTTCATCAGCTCCCCAGGTAAGCGAAATTCTACTTTGGCTTAGCACCCACAACAACTTGAAAGCAGAAACTCCGGATGCTATTAAAATAGATAAATTTCGTTATTTTTTGACAAGTTATCCGAAATTGGGGAAAAAGCCTGAACCTTACATTGGAAAAGTTGAATTGCAATTTTCAACGACCTCACCCAGGTATGCAAAAGGATTTCATGAGGCCCTTCTTTCTGACAAAGTATATGTAGATACAAAAAAGGAAATTGTTTGGAACCAATCAAAGGACAAATATTCCATTTCTTTTTTTCTACTCCCCAAAAGGAAGTGATAGATGAAACAGCAATTTCATGATCTTCTACAAAAATATTCCTTTCTCTTAGATTCCCTATTCTTTTATCTATCTATAGGAGGGCTTGCTATTTTTTGGCTTTCTGCTTCCGTTTATGAAGATATGAAAAAAGTAGATGAATTGAAGGTAAGGTTGGATCTACTTCAGGCAAAACACACTTTATGGCAAAAATCGCAAGACAAAGAAAATCTCTTCTACGAACAGATCAAAGCCGCTCATCCTCAATTTCTAGAAAAAAATTTAGAAAATCTTTGTTTAGATGAAGAGCTTGCCTTTTCAACAAACCGATCTTGCATCCTCCAAGAAGAAGAGATTCGCAGTTTTAAAAAAATAGAAGAAGTAGAAATAAAACTAGATAAGCCTATTGAAGTTAGAAGAAATGGTCTTTTGCAGCTGCTCAGCATCATTGACGGGATTAAAATTCCTTCCTATGTGGTTGTAGAAAACTCTCCTCAAATAATAATACAAGATTTTCAGTTAACAAGGAAAAATCATGGAAATGAAGAAGAAACATATGAGCTTGATCTCCGCCTTATTAAAAGGCAAAAAATACCTCATTCCTAGCCTATTTTTTGCAATTTCTTGTCTGGCTTTTCAAGCCTGCTCGAAATCTTCTCATTCTTCGAATGATGACCCAATTGTAAGTATGCAATTACTTGATAGAAACGGCTTCTCTGAAACAATTAGTTCAAAAGATCGCTTAGAGAATTATCAAAAAGTTGATTTTTCTCAGCCTCAACCTTATGAAAAGGTCTTGAGAATATTTGGAAAAGATGAACAAAAAAGAAGTAAATCAACGATTACAAGTTATCATCCCAATGGATACCTTTGGCAATATTTGGAAATCATTGACGGTAGAGCCAACGGAATTTTTCGAGAATATTTTCCTACAGGTGTTTTGAAAATTCAAGCACATGTAATCGAAGGGATGGGAGATGTGAGTGAAAAAGCGCAGCTTTCTTGGCTCTTCGAAGGAAAGAACGAAGTGTATGATGAACAAGGAAGAATATCTGCTGAAATCTATTATGAGAAAGGCTCCCTGCAAAATACCTCTTATTATTACTATTCTAGCGGAAAAATTTGGAAAACAATCCCCTATAAAGACAATGAAATCCATGGGATTCTCTCCATCTTAAATGAAGATGGTTCCATTTTGGAAAGAATTGAATATCAAAATGGAAAAAAACATGGATCTGCTGTTGCATATTGGAAAGATTCTAAGCCCCGTTATGTTGAAACATACCAAAATGACCTTCTAAATGAAGGCTCTTACTTTGATGCCCAAGAAAATCTCCTAGGAAAAATCAAAGAGGGGGATGGCAAGCAATATGTGTTTCAAAAAG
>DAIEPN010000071.1 GCA_027348355.1 Chlamydiota bacterium
CACGTATCTGAAATGTCATGGATCCGTAACGTATCTGACCCAGCTGAAGTTGTAAATAAAGGCGATGAAGTTGAAGCAATTGTTCTTTCAGTTCAAAAGGAAGAAGGAAAAATCTCTTTAGGCCTCAAGCAAACTGATAAAAACCCATGGGAAGATGTCGAAAGAAAATATCCGATCGGCAGCAGCGTACCGGCAGAAATTCGCAATTTGACAAACTACGGAGCTTTTGTTGAGCTAGAGCCAGGGATTGATGGACTTATTCACATCTCTGATTTAAGCTGGATTAAAAAAGTTTCCCATCCTTCTGAAGTCCTTAAGAAGGGTGATAAAGTAGAAGCTGTTATCTTGTCAGTAGATAAAGAAAGTAAGAAAATCACGCTAGGTGTAAAACAACTCAGTCAGAATCCTTGGGAAACAATTGAAAAAACGTTGCCAGTTGGATCTCTCGTAAAAGGTGTTGTTTCAAAAATTACTGCGTTTGGCGCTTTCATCGAGCTTACAAATGGAATCGAAGGCTTAGTTCACGTGACTGAACTATCTGACCAACCATTTGGAAAAGTAGAAGATGTGGTTGCTAAAGGAGAAGAAGTAACAGCAAAAGTAATTAAAGTAGATCCAGAGCATAAAAAGATTGCTCTTTCGATCAAAGATTACCTTGTTGATAAGAACAAGCACAACCGCGATGACATCGTTATGGCAAATCCAGGAACAAAAGAATCTACTGCTAAAAAGAAAAAGAGTGCGAAAGCAGAGAAAGAGGAAAAGGAAAACCAGGACCAAGATAACGAATAGGTTTTGAAGGGGAATGAGCGATCACTCGCTTATTCCCCTACCATCTAATCCAGTACATGTAAGAGGTGCTTCCTTGTATTCGAGATAGAAATAGAGTCATAAAATTCCAAATAAATAGTATAAATGTGTACAGCATCTACCTTCAATAGGGTAATAACGAATGAATAAAGATTTAGTCGCTATATTCGAGTATTTAGAACGCGAAAAAGGGATCAAGAGAGAAGTGATCATCGGTGCGATCGAAGAATCGCTTCGAGTTGCTGCCCGTAAAAGCATAAAAGGACTTATTAATATCTCTGTAAACATCAATTCCAAATCAGGAGATATCGAAGTTATTGCGCAAAAAGAAGTCGTGGATAAAGTCACCATTCCAGAAGAAGAAATTTTATTACAAGATGCGAAAGTTCTGCACCCTGATTGCAAAATAGGCGACTGGGTAGATATCACGGTTACACCACAGTACTTCGGAAGAATCGCAGCGCAAACTGCAAGACAAGTCATCTCTCAAAAACTACGTCATGCTGAAAGAGATGTGATTTATGAAGAATATCGTCATCGTTTGAATGAAATCATTTCAGGCACAGTAAAACGTGTGGTTCGCGGAGCGACCCTGATTGTTGATTTAGGAAAAGTGGAGGCGATTCTACCAGATCGTTTCTACCCAAGAACAGAAAGATACAACGTAGGTGACCGTGTTCAAGCTCTTCTATACGAAGTAAAAGACACTGAAAACGGCGGAGCCGAAGTCATCCTATCCAGAAGTCATCCCGAATTTGTTGTGCAACTCTTTATGCAGGAAGTTCCAGAAATCAATGACGGAACAGTCGTTATCGAAAGAATTGTAAGAGAAGCTGGATACCGCACAAAAATGGCAGTTCGTTCTACAGATGCTAAGGTTGACCCTGTAGGAGCTACTGTAGGGGTCAGAGGGACACGTGTCAAAAATGTCATTCGTGAAATCAATAATGAGAAAATTGATATCGTATCCTTCTCAGAAGATCGTTTACAACTGTTACAAAATTTACTAGCTCCAATTGAAATCAAAATGATCAATGTAAATGATGAAACAAACATGATTTCTATTGTGGTAAATGATGAAGATTATCCGAACGTTTTAGGTAAAAGAGGTATCAATGCTAGATTAAATGCTGAGATTCTTGGAATTGAACTGAACGTGCAAAAGATGAGCGAATATCAAGATACGATGATGCTTCAAAGAGCTGAACTCGCAACTTCAAATGACCCTACACTAGATGAAACACTCCATGTAGAGGGAATGAGCCCATTAATCCGAGAAAGCTTAATCAGTGCTGGATATGACACTCTTCGCAAACTGCTTCAAGCAACACGCAAAGATTTAACTGCTATACCTGAGATTAGCTCAGAAATGGCTGATAAAATCTTAGAACAAATCAAAAAAAAGAGGATGTAGCCATTGGCCAAAAATCTAAAGCTGAATATTAAAAATGCTCAACTTGCTGAAGCGTTGAATCTTAATAAGCTGAAAAAAGCACCAGCTAAAAAAGCCGCACCAAAGGAAGAAGAGCCTGCAGCAGAGCCTATAGTTGAAGCAAAAGTGAACTCACCACTTCCAGTTCAAGAAAAACCAGTGGAAGCAGCTCCTTTGCCAAAAGAGCCTCCATCTGTTCCTGAAGCAAAAGAAGTTAGAACAGCTCCTGTAGAACCTAAGCCAGCAGTCCCGCAAGAAAGACCAGAAAGCGAAGCGCCAAGACCTGCTCCTACAGTACCAGCTCATAAAGAATATAGAGAAATGCCTCCTAGAAGAAGTTTCTCCCCTCCTCCTAGAGAAGGTCAACCATATCGAGATAACCGACAGAGCTATCCTCCAGGTAATGCTCCTAGAGGAGAATATAGACCCTCATCTCCAAATAACGCTCCTAGAGGAGAGTATAGACCCTCAAGTAATGCACCTAGAGGAGAATACAGACCCTCATCTCCAAGACCCCCTTTCAGACAAGACTCAAGACCTGTAACAACAGTTTTGCCAAAGGATATTGAAAAACCGGAAAAACGTTTTGACAAGCCTTTTGCTAAAGAATTCAAAGACGATGCTGATAAAAAAGCAGGTGTTTTTAAAGAATATAAAGATTTTAAGACCGCTAAAAAACAAGATACAAAAGCATTTGATTCTAGAGATAGACAAGGGTTACGTGAAAGTGATAGCGAAGGTTGGAGACGTAAGAAGGCGGCTCAAAAGAAAGCCCTTGCTACTGAAGAAATTGATATCAGACCAAAAACCTTAAATGTAAAAGTTCCCATTTCTGTAAAAGATTTAGCTGCAGAGATGAAGCTGAAAGCTTCTCAACTAATTGCTAAGCTATTTATGCAAGGAATCGTAATCACCCTTAATGATCTGCTCGATGATGAAACAACCATTCAGCTTTTAGGTCATGAGTTTGAGTGCGAAATCACTATAGATACAAGCGAAGAAAAAAGACTCCGAATTACGGATGAAACTATTAGAGAAGAGATTGCAAAAACCCCTTCGGATCAGCTTATTCTTAGACCCCCTCTTGTTACCTTTATGGGTCACGTTGATCATGGTAAAACCAGCTTGATTGACTCAATCCGCAAAAGTAATGTAGCTGCAGGTGAAGCAGGAGCCATTACTCAGCATATCGGAGCGTTCCAGTGTCATACCGCTGTTGGAACCATAACTATTTTAGATACACCAGGTCACGAAGCTTTTTCAGCGATGAGATCTCGAGGTGCAGACGTAACTGACATCGTGGTTCTTGTTGTTGCAGGAGATGAAGGGATCAAAACACAAACAGTGGAAGCGATCCAACAAGCAAATGATGCTAAAGTTCCTATAGTTGTTGCGATCAACAAATGTGATAAGCCAGGATTTGACGCAGAAAACATCTATCGCCAACTTTCAGATCACAACCTACTTCCTGAAGCTTGGGGTGGAAGTATCATCACAGTAAAATGTTCTGCAGTTACAAAAGAAGGTATCAAAGAGCTTTTAGAAATGCTTGCCCTTCAAGCTGAAATCTTAGAATTAAAGGCCAATCCTAAGTCAAGAGCTAGAGGATCGGTCATTGAATCAGAAATGCATAAAGGCTTGGGAGCTGTCGCTACTGTTCTCGTACAAAATGGAACACTAAAACTAGGTGACTCTGTTGTTTTTGACCAGCATTGGGGACGCATTAAAACAATGCACGATGAGTACGGCAAGGAAATGAAAACAGCAGGTCCTTCCACACCTGTAAAAATTACAGGTCTTTCTGGACTCCCTGAAGCAGGAAGTGAGTTTATTGTGGTAGGAAGCGAAAAAGAAGCAAGAGGCCTTTCTGAAGGCCGAATTGAAGGGAAAAAGACCACGCTCGCATTACAAGCAAAACGTGTTGGTGTAGAAAGTCTACTACAACAAAAAGCGGAAAGCCAAGAGAAGAAAATACTAAACCTTGTTCTTCGAGCAGACGTACAAGGATCTTTGGAAGCTTTAAAAACATCTCTTCTTAAAATCACCTCGAAAAAAGCTGAGATCAATATTATTTCTGCTGGGATCGGGGAAGTTTCAGAGTCAGACATCCAGCTTGCAGCAGCATCTAAAGCCATAATTATTGGTTTCCATACCCAAGTAGAGAGCCACGCAGAAGATCTGATCAAGCAAACGAAAGTCATCATCAAACTTCATGATATCATTTATCATGCTGTTGATGATGTAAAAGTTATCATGAAATCGCTTCTCGACAAAATTGCTCAAGAAACGGATACGGGATCTGCTCTTGTTAAAGCCATATTCAAAGCTTCGCAGCTCGGGGTTATTGCTGGATGCCAAGTTATAGAGGGAACAATCAAACGTAATTATTTAATCCGTCTTGTACGTAATGGAGAAATGGTCTGGAAAGGAACAATCGGATCTTTAAAACGTGTCAAAGAAGACGTGAAAGAGGTTTCTAAAGGCTATGAATGTGGTATTCTTCTAAACAATTTCAACGATGTGAAAGAAGGAGATATCATGCAAGCCTATGAGATCACCTATCTAGAACAGGAGTTATAAAAGAGTCTCCTGTATGGAAAATAAAAGAGTTCACAGATTAAATTCCCTTCTAAAAGAAGTCATTTCTGAAGTGGTAACACGAGATGTAAAAAACCCTCATGTCGCCACTCTTGTTACCATTACCAGAGTGGATATATCTTCCGATCTAC
>DAIEPN010000072.1 GCA_027348355.1 Chlamydiota bacterium
ATCAAGAAGAGTAAGTCATGCTTTTTTGCTGACATTAAAATTCCGCTACTAGGCAATGCTCACGAAAAGTAGGTGGGTAAGCGCAGAAAGTCTTAGCTGTTGCCGCAGCAGCTGCCATTGTAAGTTATGAGCTGGAACATCAACATCGTCATTCAAACAGCGAGCTTGCTCGAGGCTTTAATTCCGCTATACACCAGATGGTGCAAAACATTGGCGCTGCTCAATACGCTTTGAATAAAAAATTGGATGAAGGAAAAAAGAAGAAATGCAATATAAATCCTTTTGAAGGGCCAGTAGATGATGAAGTTTATATTAGTGATGCTGATGGCAATATCATTAAAGTTCCTGCAGGATATCAGCTTGGAGGATCAAAAGATGATAAATTTATCCAACTAAAAGATCCAGATGGAAGAGCTACAGGACCAGGGCACACAGCCATTATGGGTCTAAATTTTTAAGAGGAGGATTTCAGTAACATCCAAAAATTTATCATGTTCCATAGACAAAAAAATCATCATCTATAAGGAAAGTTAGCCTTTTCCACTTTTTCTAGCCTTCATTTCAACTAAGTTACCATTTCGTCTTAGATTTATCTGAAAAAACGCATCCACAGATGGTTTTGGAGCCGTTTTTCGTTTAAAAAAGAGCTTTGTTTGTGCTATAATTGATTCATTATAAACGACTTACATTCAAACAACCAACCCTGAATAAGCCCGACGCTAATTAGATTGGTAGCATTGGTGTATAGCAGTTTTCCCAACAAAAACAAAGCTCGCCAAGAGAATCTCATGAATCGCCTCAATTGTAAAGTCTCCTGCCAACATGATCATCAAGTTACTCGTTCTAAAATTATACCGCTCTTCCCTGCCAAGAGCAAAAAGATCCCCGAGGAGCTTCCAAAGGAAGCTCCTAATCTGGAATCCTCTGCTCTTATGCGCTATATTCAAGACATTGGATTGCCTCAGATCTTCGAAGCGCTGCCGGACCCAAGACAGCAGTCTCGATGTATTTATTCTATGAGCTCCTTATCCATGTGGGCATTTTATACATGCGCTTTTAGACAAGGGTCTAAAAACGCTATGCAGACTTCGATAGAATCGATCGCAACCTCTGACAATAAGAAAGGCTTCTTGCATCTTTTATACATTGAAGAAGGACAAAAGACGGTTCCTCATTCAAGCGTTGTAGATGATGCTCTCTCGAGAATTGATTGCATGAAGTTTAGCGATGCTTTGTTGGATATATTCGATCGATTGATTGAGCGAAAATTTTTCTATTATAATCAGGAAGCCCTACTTCCTTATAACACCTTTCAGATTGGTGCCGATGGGTTTTGGACTCATCACTATACAGAGCCTCATTCCTCAGATGAGCAAGGAACCAATATCTGTCCCTACTGTTTGCCCCGCGTCCATAACAGAGGGAAACCCAATCAATTCACCACATGGGTTCATGTGATGGTCACTTTTGTGTTAATCTGTGGAGGAGGCCTAACGTTTCCCCTACATGTATACCCATTAAAAGCCGGCCAGGTTAAGGAAGATCAAAGTGATGCTGATTTAAAAGAAGAATGTGAACTTGCCGCAGCGCACATTGTCCTTCCGATGATCAGAAAATGGTATCCAAAGCTATCTTTAACTTTTTTGGGAGATTCTCTCTATGCAAATCAACAGTTTGTTCGTCTATGCGAAGAGCTGAAAATTGACTACATCATCGTTCTAAAGGAAGGATCGCAAAAAAACCTACATAAGCGTTGCAATCGGTTGGCTCAAATCGAATTCTATCAGCAAAACTATACAGCAAAGGAAACTCGGAAAAGAGGAAAGGAGACCATTATAAAAAAGGCTGCATGGTTTAATACGGCAGAAATGGGGGAATGTTTCACCAACGTATTACGTTTTGAAGAGAGTGTTATAAAGGAAGATGGAGCTTTGGAAACCATCTATAAGGGCGCTTGGATTTGCTCTAAAAAGATCTTCCATAACAACTGTTTTAAAAGAGCCAAACAAGGTCGTTCCAGATGGGACCATGAAGACGTTCATAACACTCTTAAAAATAGAGGCTATGACATCAAGCATGATATCGCAAGAGTTAATCCAAACCTTCTGATGGTATGGAAGATGATGATGTTCATAGCATTTTTTATAACTGAACTTTTTATGTGCACTGTCATAGCGCAAGGACTTCAAAAGACGCGATCCTGTATGAAATTTGCCCGTGACATGCTTCAGCAATTCATTGAGAGGTCTTGGGCAGCCATCTCGTTGTCTCCCATTCTGGTAAAACCTCGAGTGCAATTTCGTTTTAACTTTTCCCCGTGATTATAAAAACGCAGAAGTAAGGAGGTGATAGCCAGGCACGTATGATTTTAAAAAACACCCAAAAGGCCATCTGGAGAAGAGATTTTTTGTGCGTTTATTTAAAATAAATTCTTACTATCACCTAACTCGAAAATGAAAAATATCCGAGCTTTACGAGTTTTTCCATTCGGAATTAGTCTTTACCCATAATCGCTGGATTTTATTTAACATGTTAGAAACGAGTAGTTTGTGATTATTTCCCTATGCGGCTTTTAAGGAAAAGGCATTTAGCGTATAATCAGGTCCTTTTTCCAATGTAATTTTAAAGGTATTGATATGAAAAAATTATTTGCTTTTGTTATAGCTCTTGGGGCCGTGATGTTTTCTCCTGTGGCCGTTATGGGATGCGATTGCAATACTCCTCCAGTCCAAAGGACTCTCTCCATTGTAAAGCCGGACGCGGTATCGGCAAACCATATAGGAGAGATCAGCGCCCGTTTTGAAAAAGAAGGTTTGAAAGTAGTGGCAGCTAAAATGGTGAAGCTAACTCCTGAAAGAGCAGCTCTTTTTTATAAGGTGCATCAAGACAGACCCTTTTTTAATACGCTTGTTGAGTTCATGAGTTCAGGTCCCGTATTTGTTCAGGTACTCGAAGGGCCTGACGCCATTGCAAAAAATCGTGAGATCATGGGCGCTACCAATCCGAAGCAAGCAGCGGCCGGCACGCTAAGGGCTCTTTTTGCAACAGACGTAGAAAAGAATGCAGTGCACGGTTCTGATAGCAAAGATGCAGCAAAAGCTGAGATCGAATTTTTCTTTAAAGAAGGCGAGATTTATTCCCGTTAGTTTCAGTTTGGGCTGCTTTCAGCAGCCCAA
>DAIEPN010000104.1 GCA_027348355.1 Chlamydiota bacterium
CTCCTGGGACAATCGATTCAGATTATCGAGGAGAAGTAAAAGTGATTTTAATGAATCATGGAAAGACTTCTTTCTCTGTAACTCCAGGTATGAGAATCGCGCAGATTGTCGTTGCCCCAGTTTTCCAAGCTGAATTTATTCAAGAAGAACATCTTTCTACTACTTCACGAGGAGAGAAAGGTTTTGGACATACAGGAAAATAGCACTGGAGAGATTACTCCAATTACGAGTGATCCGTATAAATTTTTTAAGAAGGGAGACTTTGTGACGATATCCAAGTATTTGGATGAGGGTCTTGTCGTGTTTTTAGATGTTGAGAATAGGAATCAAGCCTTAGAAGCTTTGATACAGCGCTTAGATTCTATGGGCAAACTCAGCGACAAAGAAGCATTTTATCAGGCGATTTTAGAAAGAGAGAAGATTGTTTCTACCGGAATTGGTCTTGGAGTTGCTATTCCTCATGCAAAGCTTACTGGATATTTCGATTTTTTTATAGCGATAGGGATTCAAAATACTAAGGGGATTGAGTGGAATGCATTAGATGGATCCTTGGTCAACCTTATACTTATGATTGGAGGCCCGGAGGACAGACAAACCGAGTATTTGAAAATTCTTTCTAGGTTGACAATCGCGATTAAAGATGAAGAGAGAAGAAAAAAAATATTAAAAGCCACAAAACCGAAGCAGGTCATAGACCTTTTTGAGGGATGTTGATATGGATCTAAAAATTAGAGATGTAGCCCAACTACTTAATGTATCGGAAACTACGATTCGTCGTTGGATTGTAAGCGGAGTCATTCCTGCTTATCGTTTGCGTTCCCAGTATCGCTTTAGCCGTATTGAAATCGAAAATTGGATGATGCAATGTAAGCTTACTCAAGATGATCCTGGTTTTCGCCCTTTTTCTGAGACGCAAATTTATCCAGTCCCTTCGGAGAAAAATGATGAGAATTTGCTAAATAATCCTCCCAGGGGGGGAATGCAACAATTTAGCCTATATCGTGCAATGCACAAAGGGGATATCTATTTTGATGTTCCCGGAGAAACGAAAGAAGAAGTGATTAAATCTGCTATGAAACTTGTAGCTCCTCCACTAGGACTTGATGCTGATGTGATTACAGAACTTCTCCTCGATCGTGAAAATTTAATGCCGACAGCATTAAATCATGGAATAGCGGTTCCGCATACAAGGGATTTCCTGTTACAAGAGCCGTTTGATGTGATAGCCACCGTCTTCCCAAAAAAGCCCATAGAATATGGAGCTTTAGATGGAAAGCCAGTGCACACATTGTTTTTTCTTCTTTCAGGTACAGACAAAAGACACTTGCACCTTCTTGCAAAACTAGCTCATTTAAGCAGCAGCAGTGAAGGAATGGCAATGCTTCAGAAAAGACCTGAAAAAGCATCGCTTTTATCCTATGTTAAAGAATGGGAAGCGAAAATTCGACAACAAACTGAATAGAGAGATATGTTTACTAGACTTTTTCAAAAAAAAATCATTGGCGGTTCAGAAAGTTCTGAAACCGGATTAAAACGTACTTTAGGAGTAAAGCAGCTTATTGCATTAGGAATTGGGGCCATTATTGGAGCCGGAATTTTTGTATACACCGGTCAGGCTGCTGCAGAATTTGCAGGTCCCGGAGTTATTTTTTCTTTTATTTTTGCAGCAATTATTTGCGTGTTTGCAGCTTTCTGTTATGCAGAATTTGCTTCCTTAATTCCCACATCTGGTGGACCTTATGCTTATGCTTATGCAACGCTTGGGGAATTTGCAGCTTGGGTGATTGGTTGGGGTCTTACGTTAGAGTATTTGGTTTCTGCGTCAGCTGTAGCAGTGAGCTTTTCTGGTTATTTTTCAAGTTTTATGAAAGATTTTGGAATCGCTCTTTCCACAGCTTGGACTACTTCTCCACTTCAATATGAGGTGACAACAGGATGGGCTTTTAGTGGTTCCTATCTTAATATTCCTGCGATGCTGATTGTCGCTTTTATTGGCGGTATGGTCTCAATTGGGATCAGATCTGCTTCTCTTCTCAATAATATCATGGTCGCGATCAAACTTGTGGTGATTTTTCTGTTCATTGCTTTAGGAGTATTTTTCATTAATACAGACAACTGGGTTCCTTTAATTCCAGAGAACACCGGAGTATTTGGTGAGTTTGGTTGGAGTGGAATTTTCCGAGGAGCAGGACTTATCTTTTTTGCCTACATTGGCTTTGACTCTTTATCAACTCTTGGAAACGAGTGCCGTAATCCGCAAAAAGATCTTCCTATTGGGATGATGGCATCGCTTGGAATTTCTACACTTCTTTATGTGATTGTATCTCTTGTGCTCACCGGAGTTGTAAGTTACAAATTACTTTCAGTGCCGGATCCATTTTCTATCGCAATCGATGTATTAGGTTCTAAATTTGTATGGCTACGCCTTTTTGTAAAACTTGCGATTTTAGCAGCGTTATGTTCGGTGCTTTTAGTGATGTTCTTAGGACAAACACGGATTTTCTTTAGTATGTCTCAAGATGGTCTCTTACCTAAATTTTTTGGGAAGATCCATCCAAAATTTGAAACTCCTTTTAAAAACTCCATGCTAGTTTTAGTAGTCGCAATGATTTTGGCAGGGACCTTACCTGTTGTTATGTTAGGGCAATTGGTTTCTATGGGAGCTCTTTTTGCATTTGCATTTGTTTGCTTTTCGGTGTTAGTTCTTCACTTTACAGAGCCAAATCTAAAAAGACCTTTCCGTACCCCATTTAGTCCCTGGGTTCCTCTTATAGGTACATTGATATGTATTTTCCAAATGTGCTTTTTGCCTATGGTAACTTGGATGCAACTCCTTGTCTGGATGATAGTCGGAATTGCCGTGTATTTCTGCTACGGCATAAAACATAGCAAGCTGACTCTACAAAAATAAATCTTTCCCCTTTTCTATTTCTGAAGAGGGGAATGTTTTACCTAGTACAATTTGATTTAGAATTAAACACCTTTATTATCTATTTTTAGGTAGTCCTAAACAGGTAATGCTGATTGAGAGTATTTAAAAAATTTTTACCTATC
>DAIEPN010000128.1 GCA_027348355.1 Chlamydiota bacterium
CCCTTTTTGATATGGTTGGCATACTAGAAGATAACAAGATTAAGGTATCTGAGTTCCATGCTAAGAAATCGGAGAATTCGACGATAATCGACTCGTACCAATCTAAGCTTTTAAGTGATAACTATGATGAGCTTTTACTTGAAATGGAAGAAATGGCAAGGAAAGAAGAAAGCAGATCGATTGCGATGAAGATCGCTGGTGCTTTTGCGATGATTGGTGGAGCTGTGCTTGCTTTATTTACAGGTGGAGCCTCTGTTGCAGCTGTTATGCTTGTAATTGGAGCTTTATCTACTATTCCTTGTTCGAATGGAAAGAGCGTTTTAGCAAATTTGAGCTCTTCAATTTCCACAGCGATCGTGAATGCTTCTGCTGCAAAGGCAGCTCCTGGTGAAGAACCTAGAATTTCTCCGGAATTGGCACAGTTTATAGCGAATTTGATTGTAACTGTTGCTGTAACAATTTCTACCCTTGGAACGAGCGCTCTTGCAAATGCCGGAGCGAAAGCGGCTTCTAAAGCTACAAGTAATATCATGCAAAACATTTCGAAAGGAATGGGAGAAGTTAATTTAGCAAAGACAACAATTTCTACAGGAATTGCTGTATCTGGTTATACAGGGACTTTATCTAGCATGGTTATGGCGATGCCAGGTGATGAAGATAAGAAGGAAATGGCTGCAATGATCATTGGAATTGCAGAACAAGTAGCTGCTATCTTTGCTACTTGCTATACCGCTTCATCAGGTGGAAAGCTTGCAGCTCGGGGCTCATCAGACCTTGCGGAAGGAATAGCTGAATCTGCAACTGAATTTCTAACGAAAACGATTCATAATGTCGCAGCTACAACAGTGCATGCTACTGCAGGTTCTGCTGCTTTAACTAATGGAATCATTGGGATAAGCATTGCTGATACGAAAAGAAATATAGCTGAATTAAACTCCTTTATGTTGATTCTTAATTATACAATTGATGCGAACAACGCCGGTATGCGAGAAGATGCAGAAAAACGTAAAAGTTTAGTAAATGAGCAAGCAGCAATGACGGAAAAGTATTTTGATCTGTCCGGCGCAGGTGAGGAACTTGCAAGAGCAATGCGCGCTTAAAACAAATTTAATAATAACAATAATAATCCTAAAATAGGAAACATATGTCAATTGATGTAAGAAAAAGAACAGAAGAAGAAGTGAGAATTGCTACAATGTCTTCTGGTCCATCAGTAGAAAGTGAAACGGAAGCTGTACCAGTAAGTGCGATAGAAGAAGATTCTTCTAGTAGTTCATCTGGTGGTGCGTTTAGTCAGCAAAAAGGTGGTTCTGCAGCTTTAGCTCTTTCAGCTATGATCGATGCTATGAATACACAGCTTGAAGCTGTTAAATTGAAAAGACACCGTGCTGAAATTTCTATTGAAAACCAAAGTCAGGCGACAACCCTCCAAGCTGAGAACTATATAAATATTGGTAGAATAGAATTCTTAGGAGGTATTCTTACTGGAGTTTTAGGCGGTTTGGGCGGTATGGCCTCTTTAGGAGGAGCTTTTTCTTTAACAATGAAAAACTATGGAGTTAATAATAGTGTTACTCCTCTTCAAAATGAGCTTAAGCAGTTGACAAACCATACTAATGCTTTAGAGAAAGCCGCCGGAGCGAAGGGGGCTGATATTACCATTGTGGCGGAGATAGGTAGAGGTGCTGCTCCTGCCCAGCTTCCTGCTTTACAGCACGGACAGATTGGTAAAGTTGGAGCGAATGGAAGATTAGTTGATGCTACGGGCGCTAATAGAGTCCCTTATGACGTTAATACGAACACGCATCGTCTGTCTGATGAATTAAAGGAAGCTTTCAAAGATATTCCTGCTGATAACGCTGAGGCTATCCTTCATGCTGCGAGCAATCCAGACACAACAAGACAAGTTCTTGAAGGTCTTAAGGACAAAATGAAAGGAGTTCAAGAACAGATTAGGCTTGAAAGTGATAAATTTAATGTCCATAACTTGCTGGCAACACAGTGGATAGGGGGAGCAAACGCTCTATTCGCAACAGCTGGTGTGTCTCTAGTTAGAGGTCTTTTCATCGATCCTAAAGTGAAAGAAGAAGAAGCTAAGCAGATATTTAACAAATATAGTGCTGATGCTGCAAGTGATGCTCGTCAGACTGAAGCAGGTGCTGCTCAAGCTAGGGAAGATGACTTTAATAAGACCTTAGCTCTTCTTAGCCAGATGACTTCTGCCGACTTAAGAGCGTAATAAAGAATAGTTTTTACCCCAAAAAACGGCCGCTATCCTTGGATAGCGGTTTTTTTATAATATATTGAACAATGGTTGTTTAAAAAAATATTCAAATTGTTTATTTAATAATTAATTTGTGTTATAATTATTATAAATAATAAATATAAATTGGTGAATTATGTCTTTTACTTCTAGAACAGTTTCAGGGATTGGAGCTGCAACAAACTTATCTTCGGGATCATCCTCAAACGTTGATGGGCTTGCTGGAACAACTGTTTTTGAGCCTGTTAGTTCTTTACAAGCCTCTTCTATGGAGGCCCCTACAGACTCTTCTGTTACTTCGACTGCGGCATCAAAGAAGTTCTACATAGTCAGCCATTTGGCAGGATCCGAGCATGAAATAAGCCCAACAGAGGAAAAGGCAAAAGCGGTTTTTGAACAGGTAGGAGCTGAGTACGAAATATTATGCGATAAAATAAGGCAGTCCAAAGGTCCTAGCCTTACAGGCAAAGCAATCGATATTAATATAACAAGGGGCACCTATCGATATTTAGAGGATGGGATTGCTGTGGAAGAGTCTTTTACAGACTTGCAAAGACCTGTTGATTTCATTTCTCCTAATGGAAGCGTTGATGTTCCCGCTTTAGATCAGGAATATAAAGAGGATATCCAAGCTTCTTTAATGAAAATAGAAACCCTTTTGCGTAGCTCTAAAGCTGTAAATTTTGGCAGCTCAAAATTGGGAGTTACTACAAGACCTGATTCAACGTATTTTGGGTCATCTATATCACTAGATTCCGCTGCTACACCAAGTTTAGGTGCGGTAGTTAAAAAATCAAAAAAAGATGGAAAAAAGTCTCTAGAATATTTTCCTGAGATTATGCAGGAGCTGCTCGCTAGCGGCGCAAAAAAAGAAACGTTAGTTCGTGTAATGGTTCGTTTTGACAACATTCAGAAATATCGAAATAAATTTCTAGAAGAATTGGAAAAAAATCCAGATGCTAAAATTGATAAAAACCTTATAGCTCTTACTGCTGCAATGAGAAATGTTGATTGGTTTGCAGTTGCAGTTGGTATCGCATTTCGTGAACTTGCAAACGAGCAAGGAATAAAGAAACAAGATTTGGAAAAAGCAAAAAAGGCGATTGAAACAATTGCTGAAAAACAGCGTGCTGAAATCCATAAAAAAAAATTCATAAGCCGTATTATGTCATTGTCCGACGTGAGTGAAACAGAACAAAGAGCTCGCCTTGAATATGAAACAAAACTTACTAATGTTATCAGTGGAAAAGGACAAAAAAAATCCGTTGAAGAAGTATTAGTAACGATAGCCTGTATGGAAACAGCCAGAAATAATAATATTCCATGGGCAAGCATATTTGATGGAGTCTCACCTTCTGCCGCTAAAGCAATAAAAGAATGTGATAACAGTGCCTTAAGTGTAGTTACATCTAGTCAGACGCTTGAACTAGAAAAAGACAAGAATGATCTTGTGAATGAAGTCGATGAAAACGATCCTGCAACACTCGTCGCTTTCGTGAGCGAAATGTCTGAAAGATTAAGTAACCCACCTTCTACGCAAGCAACAGAATTATTTGATAGGGATTTTACTAAAGTTATGAGATCTGGACCTTCTAATACAGAGGATGATTCGGATGATGATGATTTTGATCAAGGTTCCTTTGATGGTTTTGATAGGTTTCCTAAACGCGCAAGCGGAAGCGTTGATCCAGATATCAAGAGCTTAATAGATATGCGTTCTGAGGCTGAACAAGGCCCTAGTTTTAGAGTAAATGGTGGATCGTCTCATGACCTTTTGGACTAAGCTTCAAAAAGGAATAACAAATTGCTTGAGCTGGATACCTTAAGCTTTCACGATTACAGGCTTTGTATTCTCTGTAATGCATTCCTTTGTAACTTTAATCTCTTTAATGCTCGGATCTGATGGCACATCAAACATGAGATCAAGAAGAAGGCTTTCTGCAATCATACGGAGGGCTCTTGCTCCAGTCCCTGTCGATTTGGCTTTTTCTGCCATCGCTTTTAAGGCATCATCTGTAAACTCAAGATTTACATTTTCTTCCTCAAAAAGCTGTTTATATTGCTTAATGATGGCATTTTTTGGAGTGACTAGAATTTCGATCAGATCTTCTAAAGTCAGCTCGTTGCAGTTGGCTATACTATTAAATCTTCCAATGAATTCAGGTATCATCCCAAATTCCACAAGATCTTCCGGTTCCACTTTAGAGAGAAGATAGTTGGTTTCGTGGACATCTTGCGATTTTGTGCTTGCAGCATCAAATCCAATTGTGCTTTTCCCTAGTCTTTTCGCAATAATCTTATCAAGATGAACAAAGGCCCCTCCTACTATAAAGAGGATGTTTTGGGTATTTACCTTGATATATTCTTGGTTTGGATGCTTTCTTCCGCCTTTTGGGGGAACGTTGGCAACAGTTCCTTCTACAATTTTTAAAAGAGCTTGTTGTACACCTTCTCCTGATACGTCTCTTGTAATCGAAACATTCCCTGTGGATTTGCGGATTTTATCGATTTCATCGACATAGATGATCCCAAGCTCTGCTCTTGCAATATCATAGTCCGCTGCTTGTACAAGGCGTAAAACGATGTTTTCTACGTCTTCACCGACATAACCGGCCTCTGTAAGAGTTGTTGCATCTGCAATTGCAAAGGGGACATCTAAAATGGTCGCGAGCGTGCGTGCGATGAGGGTTTTCCCCGATCCGGTAGGTCCAAGTAGCATTACATTTGATTTACTATACTCAACATCTTTGGTCTGCCCCATTGAGCGAATTCGTTTATAATGATTATAGACAGCTACGGAAATCGTTTTTTTTGCTCTTTCTTGACCTATGACATATTCATCAAGTTTTTCCTTGATCTCTTTTGGTTTTAAAATTTTGAGCTCATGATGAGTTTCTTTTTTCTGCACAATATCGAGACAGAGGTGGACACATTTGTCACAGATGAAGGCAGTAGGCCCGGAAATGAGTTTCTCGACAGCTTCTTCAGATCTGCCGCAAAAGGAACAAGTAGGAGTTTCACTAGGATTTTTTGTCATGGTTTTTTTAGGTTTTTGGGGGCTCAATTGCTTTTGTAGGTTGATTTGCGATTTTATCGATGAGGCCATATTGAAGAGCCTCTTCCGGGTTCATGTAGAAGTCTCTTTCTGAGTCTTCAATGATCTTTTCAATGCTTTTCCCAGTAGCATCTGCCATGATTTGGGCGCAGATTCTCTTCATAATGAGAATTTCTTTAGCTTGTAAAGCAATATCAGCAGAAGTTCCGATGATTCCACCAGATGGTTGGTGAATCATAATACGGGAATTAGGAAGTGCAAAACGTTTTCCTTTGGTACCCGCTGCTAAAAGGAGTGCGGCCATAGAAGCTGCTTGTCCCAGGCAATATGTATTAATATCATATCCCATGAAACGCATAGTGTCATAGATTGCAAGCCCAGCTGTGATATATCCACCAGGAGAATTGATATAAACATTTACATCTTTCTTTGGATCTTCTGCACGCAAAAACAATAATTGTGCAATGATCGTATTCGCTACTTGGTCATTGATTTCTGTTCCAATGAAAACAATGCGGTCTTTGAGTAGTCTTGAAAAAATATCCATGGCTCTTTCGCCACGACCAGTATCTTCTATGACATACGGAATTGAGTACATAAGTGTTTTCTCCTGTTTAGATCGATATTGCCAATCAGTCTTATATTACGCAACAGTTGTCTCGCTTGGAGAGCTGGCCTTGCTAATAATATAGTCTTGGGCTTTTTCCAGAATAAGTTTAGAAAAAGCTTCGGCTTGATGCGGTTCATTTTCGGGTTGCGGTTGTAAAAAGTTTTGCGGCTCGAGAAGAGCTTCCAAAGGAGTTGTTGGTCTTTTAGGAAGATCTTTAGGAGATACAGAAATTTTCGCTTCGCTAATAATCTTGCGACAAAGGTAGAACATGCGAACAGCTTTTTCAGCATGAAGATAGATTGATTCTATCATGCTGCGTCTTTCTGTATTTGGAATACGCTTCCAATGGTCTTCAAAGTCTGGATCTTGATAAAGCTGTTTCAGTCTAAACTCTGTTTCTTTCTGCACAAGAGTTTTTGGCAAGTCAAAATGGAATTTTTTCAAAAGCTCATCAGAGACTTGATCTCGCAGCTTTTCAGTTACATGAGCATCAGCTTGCTTATGTAACATGTTTTCGATGTTTGTAAAAAGTTCTTCTACAGAAGCAACTCCGAGTTTTTTTGCGAAGTCCTCATTTAAATCTGGAATAGTTGCTGTTTCAATTTTTTTAATGGTAACTCTTGTCTTTTTAGGAGCAAACTCTTCTTTTTCTTTTTCAGATAAGGTGTCATCTGGTTTGCTGATCCCTTCTAAAGAAGAACCTTGCTTTTGCCCAAGAACTAGTTCTTGCATCCACTTTGCCATATATTTATCGGAAACTTCAAAGCGTGTATTTTCAAAGACTTTTTCGGGAGTTGATGTTTCTACAACATCTACATCTAATAAGACAAAATCTCCTTCTTTAACAGGGCGGTCAGCCGCCGGCGTCCACTCTGCAAAAAAGAGTTGCACTTGTCTGATTGTCTCATCCACTTTCTCTTTGTTCACTTCTGGTCTTGCAATTTCTTTGATTTCAATGAGCTTTGGGTCAACAGATGGGATCATAGGCTCCGTTTCGAATTGCAGAGTAAGATGTGCTCCTTTTTTCAGATCATGCTGTTTCATTGCGAAAGAAACTTTATTGCTACCTTGTAATATGGGATATTTTGAAATTTTTATGCATTCTTTAAAGGCTGCATCAGCAATAAGCTGTTGCCACTTTTGATCGACATCTTTAGGGAACTTTTTGACAATGAGTTCTTCAGGAGCTTTCCCTTTTCTGAATCCAGGAAGAGAAACTTGTTTAGCTACAGCTTTTACAGCTTGCTTATGTTCTTTTTCTATTAAATTTGTTGAAGCATCTACATCGAATTCAATTATGCAGTCGGCTTTGCGATTTACGGAAAACCGGACTAGGTCACTTGAAAATTCTTCTTTTTGCTCTGCAATTTGTTCTTCCATGAAAACTCCTTACCATATGTGCTATGTATAGCGGGTGAT
>DAIEPN010000133.1 GCA_027348355.1 Chlamydiota bacterium
TCCATCTCACCAAACGTATTGCTATCGGAAACAAATCCCCTTTTGAGTCCAAAGGCCTTTTCATAAAACTCTATGGTTTTTGTAACATCTTCTACATAGAGAAGTATATACCCTAGCTTCATCATTTTTCTCCGTAAAGTAAAGGTAATGAAAGATAATCCCATGAAGTTTATAACAGTTATCTTAAGACTGTCTATATCTTTAGGAAACGTATGAAAGCGATCAACCATATCACTCTTCTTTGTAAAAACATAGAAAACTCAGCAGATCTTTTTTGTGATCTTTTTGGAGCGAAAGTTGTGTATTCAAGTGAGATCAAATCATTTTCTCTCTCTAAAGAAAAGTTTATCCTTATCGGTACCCTTTGGATTGCTTTGATGGAAGGAAGTCCAATAGAACGTTCCTACAACCATATCGCCTTTTCCATTGATGAGAAAGATTTGGCTCTATATGAGACTAAAATTAAAACCTGGAAGTTAGATATTTTACCTGGTAGGCCCAGAGACCCAAGAGAAGGAAAATCGATCTATTTTTACGATTTCGATAATCATTTATTCGAGCTACATACAAGCGATCTACAAACTCGTCTAGCCTTTTACCAAGAATCTGAAGGAAGGATAAAAAATACATTTTAGGTAAGTAAAGAGTGTCCTCCATCAATGGGCAGAGTAATCCCATTAATATGTCCTGCATAAGAAGAGCAAAGCCAAAGAGCTGCATTGGCAATGTCTCTTGGCAAAGCAATCTTCTGTAAAGGATTTTTGTTTTTAACAAGATTAGCAAGATCTTGCGTATAGATACGCTCTAGCATAGGAGTTACTACAGTCCCTGGATTGATCGCATTAACGCGTATCTTCCTATCTCCATATTCAACAGCTGCTACATGTGTGAGCGCATCAACACCCGCTTTACTTGCCGCATAGATTGCTGTTCTTGGCATTCCATTTTTAGAAATGATCGAAGAGGTGTTGACAATTGCGCCCCCTCCGTTTTTTATGATCGCAGGGATCTCATGTTTCAAACAAAGCCACAACCCTTTCAAATTGATGCCCATCGTAGAATCCCAATCCTTTTCTTCTAGATCAATAAGTGGGGCTAAAACTCCTTCCACCCCAGCGTTATTAAAACATAAGTCGAGCTTCCCAAACTTTTTTACTGTAGCTGTAATGAGCTGTTTCACTGATTCTTCTTTCGCAACATCTGTTTTTATAAAAACAGCTTCTCCCTTTTTCGAAAGAATTTCATCTATAAGCAGAGATCCTTCTTTCTCGCTCCGACCTGCAGCAACTACCTTGATTCCCTGTTCAGCAAAAAGGATCGCAGCCTCTTTTCCTATTCCGAAAGTGGCTCCGGTGATAATAGCTACTTTCCCTTTCATTTCTTCCATCATAAAAGACTCTCTTCTTTTTGGAGGAGATAGCTCACGCCTTTCGCAAATGTCGATTCCCAACAAAAATAATCATGTCCTCCTGCAAAGGGCTCATAACTTACTTCATACCCCTTAGAAAGCAGAACATCTTTAAAAGCTTCGCAAACTTCCAAGAAATTCATCCCATTTTGAAAAGTTTTTGCTGTCTCAAGACAGCCTGCTTCGAGATAAAATTTCACATTTTGGCATGATCTTTCTGCAAATTGGGTAATAAGCCAATTTTTCTCCTGATTCACAGACCACCAAAGAGAAGGAGATTGCGCTAAAACGTTTCCAAAAATTTCTGGATAGGAAAGGGCTACAAAGGAAGCCGCAAGGCCTCCCATGCTACATCCTGCAATGATCGTTTTGGCTCGGTTTGTCGTAACTCGCCATCTTTGTTGTACCCAAGGAATGAGCTCTTTCGCAATAAAGTCTGTAAATTTTGTATTGCAAGCCAAATCTCTCATACGCGTGACAGAATTAGGCTCTGGATTACAGACCATGATAGCCACAACTGGAGGCATCTCTCCTTGAGTAATGAGATAATCAAGCATCTCTTTTCCATGCATCTTCTCTTTAAATGCAAAACCATCAAAAGTAACAAGTAAATGATAAGGTTCTTCTCGATTTGGGTTATATCCTGGAGGACAATAGACATATACATCTCTTCCCTCTTCTAAAAGACGGCTCGGAATATGTTTCATTTGGAGAGTACTTGTATAGGTAGTCGGAAGTACTTGCTTCCATGGATCATTTGGTGCATCTGGAAGCGTAAGCATAGATAGGGTCTGTTCATATCCTAGCAAACTTAATGAACTCGGAATGCTATATGTTTCAGAATAATTATAAGGGTCTAGGACAAAATTGAATGGAAAAGTGGCCCCTGCCAAATCTTCGAAACGATAGTCGCAGATACGGACCAGTGGATCATCTATAGAAATGTTATAGGCTGTACGTAAGCCCTTTGGCATCACAAAAGATCTATACCATACATCCGTCCCGGGAATGTGCTCCATCTGGTTATTTTGGGGATCATAGCTTACTAAACCATAATTTGTGACGACCACATTCCTATGTTCTCCCGTAGCTTTCCAAATAAAGGTGACCAAATAATGAGAAGATCCATCTATCGGTTCGATAAGAGGTGTTCCCTCCTTCCTAACCTCTTGCCAGAATCTACTTAAGAGTTCTTCCAAATTTTTACTCTGAATATCCTCAAGAAGACGCTCAATCTTTTCGCTCATCATTTTCATGCAAATCTCTCTCTGTAAAAAATTGAAAACAAAAATCAATTGTAAAAGATCAATTTATAAAAAGAAAAGATGAAACCTAGAGATGTACTTAAAGCTTTTCTTAAAATTTTATACTGACACCACCGAAGATGATAGGGGCTGCCCGTAAAGCTTGTCCAGGTAAAAATCCCGCTGTTTTAAATCCAGGTTGGAAATAGGTGGAAAAAGCAGATTCAGCGATTTGCTTTTCAATACACACTGACATCGCAACACCGATTCTCTTTTTATGTAAATCATGCTCCGAAGGTGTAGACCCAGAAGTTTCTTGGATCCCCTTCACTCCCCAAAAATCATCAGAACTTTCTGAAGAAAAATTTGATAATAAACCCTTATCGAAAAGTATGTAAGGTTGTCTCCAAGCATCAAAACGATATCCCAGCTTCCATCCTTTGTAAGAAAGTAAATGAGGTTGCTCCACTCCAAAACCATAGTAATTGTTATTTGCAAAACTTCCCCACTTTACATAAAAGTAAATAGGGGTTTGGTTTTTAACGAGAAAGTTTTCTAAAAAATATTCTGGACCAAAAGGAGTCAGACCTAATCGTACAGAAGGAAGATATTTATAATCTCTTATCGGAATCATGGGAATATTCATCGGCCTTCCATTCACAACAAACTTTCCTTGTGCGTAGTAAGAAAAATAAGTGAATGGATCAAGATAATTGATCAAAACCCTTGCTTTAAGCTGACTTTTAGTTAGTTTCCCATTTGGATAGGTAGCGTGTAGCAGGTATAGATAACTGTTGATGTCATGACCACTTTCTTCTGGTAAAATAGGAACTTTGTCAATACTTAGAACATAATGTGTAATATCTTGCTGGGAAAACGAATAAAGGGCGCTCTCTCTTCCATCTATTTTTCCAGACTCAAGCCATTTAAGCCTCAATCGATTTGCCAAAATCGCGGTAGCTTCGACTCCCCCGCTACTAATTGTTGATTCTAAACTCGTTGTCATTCGATTTGTGATACTAAAATGAGTTGCAGCCCCATCCCAGGAAAAAGAATAGCCTTTTACTTTAGCATACTCAGTTCCTAAATCACGTATCCGATACCCATGTCCAAAAACCTCATGCTGCACAATCGCTAGATATACATTCGTAACATCCCAAGCAAGTATCTCGAAAAAACGACCAAAACCATCCTTTACTGACCTTCTAGTAGGGGGTCTTCCAACTAATTTATCCACACCTACAACCAACCCATGTTGGAATGTGATGATATCTTCAGCTCCACTATAAGCCGAAAAATTGATATCACCTATAACTTGATATTCTGGGTCTGCAGAAAGAGAGGAGAAAAGAAACAAACTAGAAAGGAAGAAAATCTGCTTTTTTTTCATGATTTTTAGTCTAGTAAACTACAGAGAAAACAGTTTATTTTCTTCTGTAGTTTACAGCAATTACAAACATTCTTTGAGAGTAGGGAGCCTTTACACTTTATAAGAGTATTTTCAGCCCACAAAAACTCATGAGCTGCAAAAGAAATTCTCCATTCATTATCTTCTGCATCTAACGAAATTCCATTTGGATCTCGAATATATCTTGGCCCTTTGAACCTTCCTGAGTCCAACCAATCATACCCTGTAGATAGGACCCATCGATCATTATATCTATATTCAAGACCTGCTAGTGCTTGATAAGTAAAACGATACCGGATTGAATATTGATTTTCTGATCCGAATCCTGGAGAAGGGTCTAAAGTAGGATCTGTCGGAGGAAGATCTGTTGAGCGAAAATTAAACACTTTTAACTGGCTGGTTCCAATCCCGATTCCAAGAATTGGATAAAGGCTTCCAGCCTTTTCTCCTAGCTTCCAATGCGTTTGGTCAAATCCAAGTCCATTTAAATAGAATGTAAGCATAAGACTTGTTACATCTAAATCAAACCTTCTTGTTTTATTTCCTAAATTTCCAGTTGCAGGAGATGAGGATGGAGTAGTTTGAAATTTGCTGTACTTAAAGTTTGGACGATAAGAAGAAATCAAATCTGTCGCAAGTAGAGGATAGAATTCATATCCTATCCAACCACCTATAATCGGTCTTGTCCTTAATAAGGAGCATACACACGAGCTTTTTGTACAAAGAAAGCTCCTGCTGCCAACTTAAGATAAACCATGCCCTTATTTTTTGGTATCATTAGGTTCGGCAAATGTCTTAGCAACTGATTTCTTATTCGTAGGTTGATCAGCTAGTATAGACACACTTGTTAAGAAACAAGCAGCAAAAAGCATTTTCGATATCATAATCCTCTCCAACAGTTATTGTAGAAGAACATAATAGAAAAATTTTCAACTCGCATGCAAGCGCAAACCCAGCACAGTAAATGAAATCGAAAACAACCCTTTCTGAAAAGGTGTTATTTTCGATTTTCGAAAGTTTTTAAAACCTTATGCAACTTTCTTTGCTTTTTCCGCGTAGATAGAGCGAACTTTACAAAACTCTCGATTAGGCTTTCTTTCACAAAATTCCATGAGTTCTTTTTCTTTAGAATCCCATACAGACTGAAATTTTTTAGCCTCTTCTAAGCTGTTCCAAAAACCAATCCCTAAGACCTGGCAAGAATCAACTTCGTTTTGTAACAATTCAAGGCCATGGCATCCATAGGTCTGAGCTTTCTTAAAAAGCTCATTTTCTAAAAACTTCATCCCTTTCTCTTCCATACCCTTCTTAAAATGGTAATGCACAAATGCACGATATTTTGACATATCCCCTCCCCTTTATTTGCTAACGTCCATCAAACTTAATTATTAATTAATTATTATATTTTATCAATTAATTTAGATTAAAATAACTAATAAATTAAATAATAAGCGTTTAAAAGAAAAATGCAGTATAAAATAATTACACTTCATTTCAGGAAAAGAAAGCGCGAGATCTTAATGTAATCTTTGCAAAGTCAAGAGCTCCAAACCCGTATAAATTGTATTAATTCCCTCCTCATGATAAGTAGAAAACCATACAACAATGATATGGAAACATATGGAAACCACCCATAAATTTGATTTATCAGAAAATAAAATAGAACGGCTTTGCGCAGGCGGCAGTCGGGTTCTAGCAAACCATAAGGTATGCCAGGCTCTCCAAAATATGGCCCTTTCCACAATCCATTTAAAAAAAGGAGTCCTACGAGAACCTCATTGGCATCCCAATGCCAACGAGCTCACTTACTGTTTAGAAGGAAAGGCCCTTATTACTCTCTTTAGCCCAGGAAACAATCATGATACCTTTACTTTAGATGCTGGCGAAGTTGTTTATTTTCCTAAAGGGTATATTCATCATATTGAAAATATCAGTGAAGGAAACAGTCTTTTCCTTCTTTGTTATGATCATGACAGCCCTCAAGATCTCAATTTATCCTCTTCGATAAGTTCGATGCCAATTCACGCTTTGGCAGCCACTTTTGATGTGAAAAATGACGTATTTGAAACAATCAAAGAAAAGAAAACAGATGCTTTCATCTCTACAACGAAAAACATCGTAAAACCAGATCTCCCCTCAATTCCAAATCGCCATAAGATCAACTTAGAAAAAATAACCCCGCAAATTGCTACCCCAGGCGGCACAGCGCGTATTGCAAGCCATGATAATTTTCCTCTGCTAAATAGTCTTGCTCTATTTAGCCTACGTATTTTTAAGGGATCCGTTCGTGAGCCGCATTGGCATCCGAATGCTACCGAGCTCAATTACGTCATCAAAGGAAAAGCCCGGTTAACGCTTTTTAGTCCTGAAGGGAAAATCGACACATTTGAGCTGACTCCCAACCAAGGAAGTATTATTCCTGCAGGTTATTTTCATTATATTGAAAATATCGCTGCAGAAGAGCTCCATATGGCAGTATTCTTCAATCATCCATCACCGAGTGACATTGGGCTTTCTGGAGCCCTTAGTGCGTATTCGAAAGAAGTTCTAGGATCTCTTTTTTCTTTGGATCCAACCCTATTTGAAAACTGGGCTGTGGTCCAAGAAGATCGTATGATCGTAAAGGGTGGTGGATAAAAGAAAACCTCAATGTGTTTTTATATTTTTTCAAAAAAACCACTAAAAAACAAAAAAACTGTATAGTCTCCTAGCTAAAATGAGTTTAGGTTGGGAGAGCTCTATGAAAACAGTCCTGTTTATTCTTAGTTTTTTTACTATTACGACATTATTTGCTAAAGAAATCATCGTAATCGGCGTAGCCGGAGGAACGGGATCTGGAAAAACGACCCTAGCAGATCAAATCAAAGAGGCTTTTCCTAATGATTCTGTTTTAGTAAGCCAAGACAACTATTACAAAGATTTAGGACATCTCTCTTTTAAAGAGAGAGAACAAATCAACTTCGACCATCCAGACTCGATAGATTTTCCTTACCTAAAACAACAGATCATGGAACTGAAAAAAGGGAATGCGATCAATAAGCCCATTTATAATTTCCAGACCCACTCCCGTGAAAGAGATCCAGAAAAAGTCTCTCCAGCCCAAGTGATCATCGTAGAAGGAATTTTACTTTTTGCAGTTTCTGAAGTTCGAGACCTCTTTGATGTAAAAATTTATATTGACGCCGATGACGATGAAAGACTTCTTCGACGCATTGAAAGGGATATGAATGAACGTGCAAGAGACTTTGTAAGCGTTCGCAATCAATATTTAGAAACTGTCAAACCCATGCACGACGTATTTGTAGAGCCCAGTAAAAAATATGCCGATCTGATTGTCCCAAGAGGAGGTAGAAATAAGACTGCCCTAAGCATGATCATTTCTAAAATTAAACAAGAAATTACTCCTTCTAAATCTCAAGAAAAAACTCTATAAAGAGCTATTTCTTTAAACTTAGATATATGGTATAGTTCTTCCTATGTCGTCACTCCTAGGAATCCATTCTTTATCGAAATCATACGGAACTCAAGTTCTTTTTTGTAATATTTCCTTCACCATATCTGAAGGGGATAGAATAGGCCTTGTCGGCCCTAACGGAGCGGGAAAATCCACCCTCTTAAAAATCATCATGGGACTCGAACACGAAGATGAGGGGCACATCTCAAAAAGGCAATCCTTACAAATTGGCTATGCAAGCCAGGCCCCAGAATTCCCTTCTAAATCTTTAGAAGAGGTTCTCCTAGATCAAAAGCTCAAAGGAGATCCTGTAGAGCTATTGACAAAGGCCCGTGTGTTACTTGGAAAAGCGCAGTTTACAGATTTCTCTCAAAACGCTTCTACTTTATCCGGTGGGTGGAAAAAACGCTTAGATATCGCAAAGGCTCTCATGCATGAACCTGACCTTCTTCTTCTTGATGAACCTACTAATCACTTAGACATTGAAGGAATTCTATGGCTCGAAAAATTCCTCTGCAGAGAAAAAACAGCCTATATCATTATCAGCCATGACAGATACTTCCTCGATAAAGTAACAAACAAAATCGTTGAACTCAATCCTTGCTACCCAAATGGACTCTTTATCAGCAAAGGTAATATGAGTACCTACAACCTCCACAAAGAAGCCTTTTTAGAAGGCCAGGCAGAGCAAGAACGAAGTTTAGCTTCTCTTGTACGAGGAGAAATTGATTGGCTAAGAAGGTCGCCTAAAGCCCGAACTACAAAATCAGAGGCACGTGTCACCAAAGCCAATAAAATGATCGAAGAACTTGCGCAGATCAAAAAGAGGAACAAAACAGAAAAAGTCAACATCGACTTTTCCGCTTCAGAAAGGGAAACAAGAAAACTTCTTGTCGCAAAAAATCTTTCTAAATCTTTTGGTGAAAAAAAACTTTTTTCTGGCATTGATATCACTCTTTCACCAGGTACTAGGCTCGGTATTGTTGGTAAAAATGGCACAGGTAAAACCACTCTTCTCAAAGTTTTAGCCGGAAAGATCCCCCCTGATATGGGAACTCTTAAATACGCGGAAGATTTACGTCTTGTCTACTTCGATCAGCACAGGGAGCACCTTCCTCAAAACATTTCCCTTAAAGAAGCTCTCTGTCCTGCTGGCGATACTGTGAACTACCGAGGTCAAAGTATCCATGTCAACGGATGGGCAAAGAGATTTTTATTCCCCGTTGATCGTTTGAGCATGCCCGTTAAATGCCTGTCCGGAGGAGAAAAAGCACGCATTCTCATCGCGAGGCTCATGCTGGCCCCTGCCGATCTTCTTTTTTTAGATGAACCTACAAATGATTTAGACATACAAACTCTAGAAGTCATTGAAGAGAGCCTTAGAGAATTCCCAGGGGCACTGGTCTTAATCTCCCACGATAGATGCCTTATGGACAACGTATGTACACAAATCTTAGGGATCGGAGAAGACAATGAACAGCAGTTCTTTGCAGACTATGGTCAATGGGAAAGAGCTTGTGTACTACCTCCTGAAAAAAAACCATCTCTGGAAAAACCCATTTCAGAACCTATGAAAATCCCTACAAAAAAAATCTCCTTCAAAGAACAAAAAGAATTAGAAGGGATGGAAAAGTCTATTATAAATGCGGAAGCAGAAATAAAAAGCTTACAAAAACAACTCGAAAACCCAGAAGTCCATGCAAATTCGCAAAAATCGCACGAACTCTACCACCTTTTAGCAGAAGCCGAGAAAAAGTTGGAAAGTTTATTTATTAGGTGGGAAGAGCTGGAAGAGAGAACAAAAAAGTCATAAATGCTTAGGAATCCGCACACCTTGAATAAGGTGCTCAAAAGATTCTCTTTTCCGAATCAATTCAGCTTTTCCATTTGTAACTAACACTTCCGCGGGTCTCGGTCTATTATTATACTGAGAACTCATACAGAAACCATATGCCCCCGTATTGAAAATAGCTAAAAGATCCCCAATAGAAAGGTGAGATGGCAAGAGGCGATCCTTAGCTAAGACATCTGTATTTTCACATACTTGTCCTACAACATGTACTTTTTCATTGCATACAGCATTTACATCATTTGCATATACAATATGATGATATGCGTCATAAAGGGCTGGTCGAAGCAAAGTTTGCATACCCGCATCTAGTCCGATAAACTTTTTATGACTTTCTTTGATTGAAGTTACATAGCTGAGTAAAATGCCGGCATCGGAAATCAAATACCTGCCAGGTTCTAATAAAAGGAGGGGCTCCCCCATGTCATACTGGGTAAGCTTTTGTCTCATTTTTTTTACAACAGCTTTTGCAACCTTCTCAATATCGAGCTCCTTTTGATTTGGATACATAGGAACACCAAGGGATCCTCCAATATCAATGAAATCAAAAGTAATTTGCAATTTTTTGGCCATTGGGCCTGCAATATCAAGTAGCTTTTCGACCACTTCTTCAAAGTAACTAGGGTCCAAAATATTGGATCCGGTCATCATATGAATTCCGAATTTTTGCACACCTAGTTCTTTTGCTTTTT
>DAIEPN010000145.1 GCA_027348355.1 Chlamydiota bacterium
AATAGCTCCTGTCGTCTTATTTGAAGAGGTTCTTGGATATCCTGATATTGCTTACTACAAAAAAGTCTTCAACCTCCCATCTGAAAAACACATCAAAATTGCATATTCAATGGTGGAAAGTACAAAAATCCCAGAAGCTTGGGCATCCATTTTAAATACGTATTTTGATGCCGTAGCCGTACCCGACGAATTTCTTGTCGATGTTTACAAAAACTCTGGAGTCAACATTCCAATTTATGTTGTGCCTTTAACAATCGACCTTTCTCCTTTGCTATCGCAAGAAATAAAATCGAAAATTAATACTCCCTTTGTATTCGCTAATTTCAGCTGTTGTGAAAAGAGAAAAAATCAATTGCTACTCGTTCGCGCTTTTGCAAAGGCGTTTGGTGATCAAAGGGATGTCATTTTGCGTATCAACTATAGATCCGGAAATCCAGACACGATCGCAAAATTGAAGAAAGAAGTGACAAAGCTTGGCTTGTCCAACATCGAATTTATGTATATGGAAGAAAGTAATAGTCAGGACTACATCGCGAATTTTTCAAACATCGACTGCTATGTAAGCCTTTCTAAAGGGGAGGGATTTGCTATACAACCAAGAGAAGCTATGGCAGCCGGTATTCCTGTGATCGTAACAAACAACACAGCTCAATCAATATTATGTAAAAGCGGTCTTGTACGCTCTGTTGATTCTAACATCCCCGAATCTGCTGATTTTTTTGATGGAGAATCTGCTGGCGACTTTTTCAACTGTAGACTTGACGATGCAAAAGAAGCTCTTCTCGATGTATACTACAACTATGATAAATACCTAAAAAGCGCCGAAGCTGCAAGAAAATGGGCAGAGCAGTATAGTTCAACATCGCTAAGGGCTCTATACTTAAGTTTAATCAAACCTAAAACGGTAGTGTTTGGAGAAAACAACGTCGTAACTCCAGATTATTTAGAGACAAACTCTAAAGAGCTTTACGAGAAATACCAAAGACTAATTCCTTAAAGTCTTTCCTCTTTGATCGCCCTTTGCAGTAAATTTTTCACGGCATCCCTTGGATCTAGATCTTCATAAAGAATTGCGTAGACTGCTTGCGTGATAGGAAGCTCGATTCCAGCTTTTTGACCGAGCTGATAGACAGAAACACATGTATATACCCCTTCCACTACCATACCAATCTTTTCTTTCGCTGATTGGGCATCCATCCCATCAGCTAAAAGATGACCAAAGCTGTAGTTACGGCTTAGTTTAGAAAGACAAGTCACACAAAGGTCCCCCATTCCCGAAAGTCCATTTAATGTTTCGGGGTTACATTTTTTCACACCGGAAAGCTTGCGCATCTCATGGAGCCCCCTCGTCATCAAAGCAGCCTTCGTATTATCGCCAAACCCGAGACCATCGGATATGCCGCAGGCTATTGCGATCACATTTTTCATGGCTCCGCCAAAAGCTACACCGTTGATATCGCTATTCGGATAAACTCGAAAGTAAGGAGTAGAAAAAATTTCTCCGATCTTGAGCATCAAATCTGTATCATAGGCTGCACATACGACAGAGGTCGGCACTTTTTGCACTACTTCTTCCGCATGGCTAGGACCACTTATACAACCCACTTTTTTACGAAAGCTTTCTCCCATCACTTGGATCACCACTTCAGGAAGAAGAAGCCCACTATTTTGTTCAATCCCTTTGGAGGTAATGACAATTGGGCAAGTTACACCGCCAAGAGCTAATACCTGTTCAAACACAGGACGTATTCCCATAGAAGTCACGGACTCTACAAGCATTTCAGCCCCTTGCAAAGCCTCTTTTAAATTGCTTGTGATGATTAGTTTGTCATCAGCTTTAAATTTAGGCAGCTTTGGATGCTCTCTCTTTTTTTGTAGTGCTTTGGCAAAATCATTATCCGAGGTCCAAAGAGTAACTTCATGTCCTTTGGAAGCAAGCAGAGAGGCTAAACAAAATCCCCAGCTTCCAGCTCCTAAATATGTAATTTTCATGAAAAACCTAATTTTTTTAAATTCCCACAAGTATAAATACTTTCATAACAAAAATCAACCGACCTCTAAATAATTATTCTTCGCAAGATAAGTTAAGGCTCTATATAATCCTGCTGCGGCAACGGTTTTGCCCACCACTTCTCTTGGATTTCTGCAGTTGGGTAATAGAATTTGGGATCAAGTTCAAAAATTCGATCCTTCACTGAAATACCGGAAACGTTTTCAAAAACCTTTTGATCATACCGCAAGAGTTTTTCTTGAACAGATTCTATACTATCTTCTCCTGTTGCATTTTTAAGAGGTGCGAAAACATCCTCTCTTGGATAAATTAGAAGTTTTGTACTTCGCACAAAATCAAAGATATCGAACAAAAAACTCTCTAGCTTGTAGATCATTTGGAGACTTCTTTTCCCATTGGAATAAATATGTGCTTTTTTCTTAGCAATATGCCAAGGCATAATAGGCTTCTTTTGCCTATAGAGCTTTTCTAAAAAAGAAAGGCTAAAAGAAAAAAGGCCCGTATTGGCAAAGGTAAAAAGAAGTTCTCCTTCTTCATTTTTGGAGGTACGCTGCTCCTGTGTAAGCTCGGTATATTCTATGATTTTCACCTTGTCTTGATAAGATCCAAGTACCCCTACTTTTTCATTTGGATCATTTCTCTCAATTACTTTGATTGCCACATCAAGGTCTTTAGCATATCTGAAATCACAAAGCTCTGCGTCAAATGGATCTGCTAAAGGATTATCTATAAAGATGACGTTTAGATCCGTAATACCCTTTTGCATCCAAGAAGCTCCTATCCCATTTTCCATAAAAAGTTGCAGAGCTTTTCCGTTGCCGTCGGGACCTTCTAGGATTTTTCCTGGCTCTTCCAAAATCCAATTTCCTTCTTCATCCAAAAGAGGGAGAACATCCTGACAAAAAACAGCCACTTGCTCTTTTTTTAGATCAAAAAACTGATTTTCTTCTAGGTAGTGCTGGATTTCTTGCCTGTTGAAAGGAGATACCATGATCGCAATGCAAAGATCGCACTGCGCTTCGATAGAAGCTGCTTTTACTTTTTCAAGTAAAAGCTGAAGTAGGGTTTTGTTTCGAATAAGAGTGACGGGGTATAAGGCTTTGGGAGATTCAGCTCGAAGTCTCGAGGCCTGTCCTCCAGCTAGGACAAGGCATCCTAGTTTCTTTTCACGAACTCTCGCCTTTCCAAGAATAAGAAAGCTTCTCTCACCGGAATAATAGGCCTCGTGAATAGGGGTGACATCTTCTACGAAAAAATCCTTACGAGGAGAAAAAATGATATCTCTTTGCTTTTGTAAAAGATCTAAAGGATAGCTGGTAAGTTGCTCCCAAAATGCAATTTTTTGCTCTTCGGAAAGAAGCTCAAGGCCTTCCGCTAAGTGTTGTTGCTCAATTTGCCCAAGAAAATCTTGGATTTTCTCTTCCAACATTACTTACCTCATAGGTACATCGCCATACTTTTTCTACTGAGATCGAACGAATATCCTTCTTCTTTGCCACAAAAGGAATGTGGCGCAACAGAGGATTGGGAGAGATAACATTTTGTTTTAACACCCCTTGAAATGGATCTGCCCATAACGAAATAAGCGTAAGAGAAAAGGGTGCATCAATATAGTAAACAAGAGATAAAATCCCGGAATCTGGCGCAATCACTGTTTTGCAACGATTTTTTATTACTGAAAGGGTTTCAAAAAGCGTTGTTTTACCTCGCAGATCAACAAGCCCAGGATAAGAGTATTTCTGTGTAGGCGAAGAACCAAAAAGAATTATTTTCTGGTTATCTTCCTCTGTGAGCCTACTAAACAAATCTTCCCAATATTCTACTGGCCAATTTTTCTCATACCCATAAACAGTTTCAGAATGAACATGCACTCCTATATATTTATCTTCTTCAGATAAATCGAATTTTTGACATAACTCATCCCAAGAATTATTCCACTTCATTTTTGGAATGAGCGTACTAAGTTGCCATTTACACCATTTCGTAGGATCAGGAGCGGACAGGACTACATCGAAGTCTTCTTCAGTTAGCGAAAATTCTTCTAATGTTTTTTTAATATCGACAGGATGCTTCCTTTTCATTGAAGGAGATACCAGCACATGCACTGAATCGAGAAGTGTAAATCCATCTTGCAAATCCTTTCTTGTAAGAAAAGTGATCTCCGCTTCCGGAATTATACCTCGAATCTGTTCTACAATAGCATAAAGGCCAAGAGCAATGTCTCCAAGACCTCGGTTCCAAAGGAGTAAAAAACGTTTTTTATTAGAATTCCTAGCTTCTTCTAAAATCGTTTTTAGCAAATTTTCATGGGCTTTCTTACGAAAAAGCTTTTTCAGTACCATCGCTTATCTACCCTATCACTATTTAGTCAGAATGTGCAATTTTGGATTTTTTATTTCTAGAGCTTTAAGAACTCTCTCATAAACTTCATCAGTCGTTATCTTTTTCATGCAACGAAAGTCGATAGGGCAAGTTCTTTGATAGCAAGGTGAGCATTCAACATGTTTATGAACTACATCACCGCCGTTATAAGGTCCTGTCATAACTTCATTTGTCGAACCAAACAAAGCTACAAGAGGAGTATGAAGCGCTGAAGCTATGTGCATGGGACCACTATCATTTGTCAAAAGCACATCGCAAATATGAATTAAACACGAAAGCTGTCTCAGCGAGGTAACCCCGGCCAAATTAATCACTCTTTCAGGAAGGCCTGCACAAATTTCTTTAACTAAGGCAGCTGAAACTTGATCCCCAAAATAAAGAATGTAGGCATCTGTATTTTTGAGAAGTTTTTCTGTTACTTCTCTAAAGCGCTCAGGAAGCCAACATTTTGCAGAACCGTAGGCGGCACCCGGATTAATTCCAATGATCTTATGATTCTCTTTGATCCCAAAAGTATAAAGAAGAGATTTAGCTTCTTCCACTTCTTTTGGTTCTAGATATAAACGAGGAGAAAGTCCTTCGGTGGAAATACCTAATGGGGCTAGAAGTTGTTGATAGGTATTGACTAAATGTTGACTTTGCATTTTAGGAGGTAGGGAAAGCTTATGTGAGAGTAAAATCCCTCTTCCATTGCAATCATACCCTAACCGATATTTAACTTTTCCCTGCCAAAACCACCAAGCTGAGGAAAAAGAGTGGGTAAGGAGAATCCCAAGGTCAAACTTTCCACCGCGCAATTTTTCAATGATATTGCGCCTTTCCGAATGTCTTACAAAAATGTTGGCCCTTTTAAAACAAAACAGCTCATTAATATCTGGATCACCTTCTAAGAGTTCACATCCAGAAAAACGAGACATAGCGGTAATCTGAGCTTTTGGATAAGCCTTACGTAAAGCTGTAAGCACCGGAGTGGCCATTACCAAATCCCCGATCCAATTCGGCATACGGACAATAATATTTTTAGGTACAAAGCGTGATAAAGATTCCATAAAAATCACTTTTCCCTAAAATCCTTGAAAAAATTTATTCATCCATTCCATA